>NZ_JAYGIA010000005.1:0-35803 GCF_034931165.1 Synechococcus sp. BA-124 BA4
GGCCGACGGAGCGCCATCAGCCGAGGGCGTGGCGGCTCCCAGCAGGGCGAGCATCTCCGTGAAGCCGGCATCGACGATGTGGAGCGGATCGTGCAGCAGCCCCCGCTCCGCCAGGCGGCGTCCGGCCGCCAGGGCGGCCCGGCGCATCAGTCCCGACGCCCAGATGTCGCTGAACACGCCCCGTTCATCACGGATCGGGTACATGAGCCGGGCTTCGGCCAGCAGCTCATCGAAGGCGTCTCGCTGGGCTTCAGGCACCCAGGCACGCACTTCGGCGCTGCGATCGCTGCCGCCAGGCGTGGCAGCGTCGGTCGTCAGGGCGGCGCGGATGGCCCGCAGCAGCACGTCGGGCAACTCCAGGGCACAGGGGTTGGTGATGTCGAAGCCATCGAGCAGGCGATAGCCCACCAGATCGAGATAAGCGCCCATCGCCCGGCCCGTGCGTCCAGCGCGCGTCCGCAGGGCCGACAAGGCGGCGCCGGGATCGTCCGTGGTCATGAGGATGTCGCGGGCCGGAGGATCCTGTTGCAGCGCGGCGATCAGCTCGGCCAGCTCCTGGGACGCTCCGGCCGATACCGGCGAGGTGCCGCGCATCAGGCCCAGCAGCTCGGCCGCGGGCAGCCCGGTCCAGGCTGCGGCGTGGGCCAGGAAGTCGCCGATGGACACGATGGCGGCCGCTGTGTAGCGCATGTGCTGAGCCAGCATTGCGGCGTGGTGGTCGCGGCAGCGCTGCAGGTAACCGGCCAGGTCGTCGTCGCTGAGGGCATCCGGCTCCACCGCCTGGATCTGCCGGTGCGCCGCGATCGCCGCGGGCTTCACGGTGTCGTTCCACTCCTGCAGCTGCTGCCGCCAGAACTTCTGGGCGAACACCTCCTCGGCGCGCCGGAAGCGCTCCGGCAGCTCGGCGTCGGCCAGGGGGGTCACCCGCCGGTAGGCGAAGCCATGGATGTAAGCCATCTCCAGGGCCTCGAACAGCAGGCCGTAGGCACGAGCGAAGTCGGCGGTGCCGCGTCGGAACGCGGCCGGGTGGATCTCCCGCCAGTAGCGGCTCACCGGGCGGGGGAAGTGCACGGGATCGAGCTCCCAGAACCCGTCTCCAGGAGGCGTGAAGACGAGCTCACTGGAGGGTGCTGGAGACATCGGCGAACCCGGTGGATCGAGCGAACACTGCAGTCTCACTCAGTCGTGAGCCCCTTCATGCCGGTGGCGCTACCAGGAGCCACGGTGGCGGCTCGCTGGCCCTCGCCCTGCTGATGCTGGGCTGGGCGGCCCGCTCGGTGGGCTAGCAGCAGAATCAAGGTCATGGAACTCCACGCCGATCTCGCCCAGCGGGTGGTCCTCGACACCACGGTTCTGCCCTGGAGCCCCTCGCCGATGGCCGGTGTGGAGCGGCGGATGCTGGATCGCCGCGGCGGGGAAGTGGCCCGCGCTACCTCGATCGTGCGTTACGTGCCAGGCAGCCACTTCGAGCGCCACAGCCATGGGGGCGGCGAGGAGATCCTGGTGCTGGAGGGCACGTTCTCCGACGAGCAGGGGGACTACCCAGAAGGCACCTACCTGCGCAACCCGGCCGGCTCCGCCCATGCGCCCTTCAGTGAGCAGGGCTGCACTCTTCTGGTGAAACTGCATCAGATGCACCCGCTCGATCAGCAGACCGTGGTGATCGACACCCGCAGCAGCGACTGGTTGCCTGGCCTGGTGGCTGGCTTGCAGGTGCTGCCGCTGCACGCCTTCGGCTCCGAGCATGTGGCCCTGGTGCGCTGGGCGCCGGGTACGCGCTTCCAGCTCCATGGGCACCCTGGCGGCGAAGAAATCTTTGTGCTGGATGGAGTCTTTCAGGACGAGCAGGGCAACTATCCCGCCGGCAGCTGGCTGCGCAATCCCCACGCCAGCTCGCACCGGCCCTGGAGTGAGGCGGGTTGCACCATCTGGGTCAAGACCGGGCATCTGCTCACCCATTGAGCAGGGTGGATGGGCCATACGGATTTCCCCACCCAGAACCGGGTCAATGCTGACCCATGCCTGATCCGAGCAGGCGGTAATCCATCACTGGCAGATTCGGCGTATCGCTATTCGATTCCATGAGATTAATTCGACTAGAATTGTGGTCAGGAAGGGAAGACTGATCAAGATTAATTCGATGCGTTTGATGAAAAATCCACAAAATCTGCAGTCGAACGCCATGGATCGTGAGGCCATGGATGCTCCCCTCAGTTCCCTTCGCCACAGCCCATCACATTTGCCAGGGTGAATGCCATGACAGCTCCATCAGAACTTGCCAAGGTCAAGACTTATGCAGAATCAGAGGGAGGCATGTGGGAGTCCGAAGGCTCCAGGCTGCTCGATCCCGCTGTCGTTGAACCGAGGATGTACCGTGCCAGCCCAGATAGCGAAAGCGGGTGGGGCTTTCACCGTCGTGCAGAGCTCCTGAACGGGCGGCTCGCCATGCTTGGTTTCGTGATCGGGGTGTTGGTCGAGGCTTTCTTTGGCCAGGGGATTCTCCACCAGATTGGCCTCGGTGCCCTGCTGAATTAGGCCAGCAAATTTCTGCGAGTTTGTTGCTCATAGCGAAGGCCAGATCTGGCTGGCGGGTGTGGCATGAAGCTGCACCTATTTCTGCACATGCTCTGACCGTTGCCGCCAAGAAAACCAGGCCAGCACAGTCATTCCCTCTCTATGGCTCCATTGCTTTCCCTCTGGCATCACGGAAGGACAGCACCGTGATCTTTCTGGGGTCAAAGTGTCTACGCTGGCTTCAGCCAACGATTCACCACCATGGCTCTTCGGATGCGCTGGCACCTGCACACCGTGCTCACGGGCATGCTCTCCATGCTCCTGCCATGGGGAGTGGCGCCACCCGCCTCACGCGCCAGTGACCTTGGATCCAGATCGGCCCTCGCCATGGGGAACCCCGCGGCCATGGACGATGCTGCGGCACGATGCAGAGCCATGATCCAGGTCTCGGATTGGCAGGGTGCAGTGGAGGCTTGCAGCCAGGCCATTGAGAGGAATCCGAAGCTGGCCACCGCCTGGATCGACCGTTGCCAGGCCCAGCTTGAACTGACCCGGTTGAGCGGAGCACTGGCCGATTGCAAGCAAGCCATCCGGCTGGAGCCTGACAATTCAGAAGCCTATCTTCGCCTTGCCGACGTGAAGGCGGCCGTCACCCCTGTGAACTATCCCAGCGTGCTGGAGGACTACGGCAAAGCCATCGCGCTTGATCCCAAGAATGCAACGGCCTACAACAATCGTGGGGTGACACGGAACTCCCTGAAGGATTACAAGGGAGCTCTGGCTGATTACGACAAAGCAATTGAGCTGAACCCCGACGATGCTCTGTACTACTTCAATCGCGGCGAGACACTCTTTCTCAAAGGGCAGCGCGAGCTGGGATGTACCAGCTTTCGCCAGGGCCATGAGCTGAATCCGGATTTCAGCTTGACTGCGCCGGATTTCGACACCGCCTACCTTCAATCCTGCAACAAAATCAAGGGGACCATCCAAGCCCCCTGAACCGAGCCGGGCCGTCGGTCTGTGGGCGATACTCCAGCACACCACAGTCAGCCGGGCCATGGCTCCTAGGCTCAGGCCGATGTGAAGACCTGATCGGGGGTCGTGATGAGGGCTCGAGACGTCCGATTCAGAGGTGGTGCTGAATCGTTTGGTGTTGCCTCCCTTGGTGCTGCCATCCTTGCCATGGCCATGGTTGATACGGCCGTGATGGCTGCTCCCTGCCTGTCTCGGGTGAAGGGGCCCACAGCCGGATCCTATGGGTTCGACTGGCTTCAGCCCAGCTCAGCCGCCTGCACCCGACTTCAGCCGGACGACATCCGTCAGTTTCGCACCTGTACCCATCAGACCAACGGCACCTTCGGTCTCAAGGATCCGGCATTTCCCTGCAGGAGATCCGAGCACAGTGAAGTTCTCATCTACGTCGACAAAGCCACCTGTGAGCGTAATCTCGAAGTGATGCAGTCAAATGGTCCTTGAAGATCCAGCGCGCGCTCAGAGTCGCTTCAACAGGGCACCGATGGAGATGTAGTGAAAGGGATAGCGCTCGGGAGTTGCGATCAGGCGCTGCTGGATCCGTTCGTAGATCCACTCGAGGATGTCCGCCTGGGGCAGAGTCTCGGGAAGAGCAGCGGCCAGGATGGCCTCAGTGAAGGCCCGCATGAAGCCGGTGTATTGCCTGGCCCACGCGTTCACGTCGCCGTCGAGTTGCCGTTGCTGGTTGAACGGAACCTCAACCTCCCGGACCTCAGCTTGAAGCACCTCGAAGCAGGCCCCATGCTCAGCCCCAGGCTGCACAGGCGCCAACAGCTCCTCAAGGCTGCGAAAGTAGATCGGAAAGAGGAGCTGCTCGTAGACCACCTGCGGGAGTCGTCCCTGCTCAACGGCATCGAGCAGGGCATCACTGAGCACGTCATAGATCCCATGGCTGGTGGAAAGTTCCCCACGGCGACCAAAGACCTGCACAAGCAACTGCCCACCGCTCACCAATTCGGCCGCACGTGCGGCGTAGAAGGCCTTGAGGTCTGAGGCGGCCTGGGTGCGGAAGGGAATCAGGTCCTGATCCGTCACGTGCACACCAGGCCGAGGAGCATGGGGTCCTGGTGCCATCGGCAGGATGAACCTGGGAAGTTCGGCCTTTGGCTTCTCGTTCAGAAATCCGATGGCATTGAACGTGGTGGCGAGCTGAAGCGAGCCGGCCGGCACCAGACGGCCAAAGGCCGTACCGGCCACGGCACAGGCATAGATCTCTTCAGCCGCGAGATCAAGCTGACCCTGGGGGAAGAGATTAAGAAACAGCCTGTTGAAATCATTGCTGGGGAGATCATCGAATCCCACCTGAATGGGCAGGGAAGACACCCTCCGCAGAGCCCTGATCAAGCGTTTGATGGCATACACGGCGTTGGCTCCTTCGGAGCTGCCGATGTCAAGGAAGCGGTAACAACCCTGCTCCTGGGATGGAACTGGTACATGCTCGATCGAAGCCTCCAGCCAGGGCAGAAAGGGCTCCATCGCTGCGCGTTGGGCCTGGGAGTTGGCGTCGTAGTAGCCCCCTCCCTTCATCCCTGTGGTGGTTGGCATGGCGGTCTCCAGAATGTCTTGGTGGCTGCGAAGCCTCCAGGTTCCACGGAGGTCACGATCGGCCGGGTCGGGCGTCAAGACCCTGTGCCCCGGAACAACCGCCATGGGTCTTCACCTTGTGCTGCATCGCTTCGGTGTATTGCATCGCTTCGGCCTGATGTCGAATCAACCCACGATGGCCGGCCGATCAGGGATCATCATGTGATCTGACCGCTGAAGTCCCCAAGCAGCTTCCGGTTGCCGTTTCCGAGCCGGGCGCGTTGATGGGGGAGTGTGTTTCATTCACTGCTTTCGTCAGCCCATGAACGTTCTGCTGGTCCTGCTCGTGGGTGTGGTCGCCGGATGGCTGGCGGGTGGGCTGGTCATGCATCTGGTGGCCGGGATCCTCGGTGCCCTCATCGCTGGCCTGGTGCTGGCGGGCCTGGGCCCCTCGCTTGGCGCTCCGCTCCTGGACAGCGTCATCAGGGCGGCGATCGGCGCCGGGCTGGCGGTGCTGGTGTTGCGGCTGATCAAGCGGACCTGAGCGAGATCTGACCTGCTGTGGCAGCTTGGAGTCGGGAGCCCGCCACGGGCTGCCCAGCCGCTGGCTTCACGAGGAGGAGGAGGTGTTCCCCATGCCTGTTCATTCACTGGAACTGCCCGAAGCTCTGAGCCTGCTCGATCTGGAGCGGTTGCCTGAGGATTTCGGCGATCTGTCCCGTCAGGTGGCCTGGCATCAACCGGCTGTCCAGGCCTGGAGTGAGTCTCAGAGCCTGGCCTATCGGGTGGTCTGGGAGGCCGTGGAGGAGAAGATCGAGCACCCAGCTGAGTCCCTCAGCGGTTGAGGCCCTCCATCCGCCAGGTCACGAAGCTGCCCACCGGGCTCCAGAGGAGGAAGGGGATCAGCAGCAGGGCCGCCGGACGCGACAACGGCACCACCACCACCGCCAGAGCCACGCCCCAGGCCCAGCCGGCCAGGCCGATCAGGGTGCCGTTGCGCAGGGTCCGGCTGCGGCAGATCAACCAGGTGTAGCTCTGCACCAGCAGCACCAGCCCCAGGTAACCGCCCATCAGCACCAGGCTCGTGCTGGCCTGCCACGCCAGCAGGGCCGACACGTAAAAGCAGATGTAGATCGCCAGCCAGATCGCCGGGATCCAGCGCTCGAAAGTCAGCCAGCGGGGGCGGCGCAGCTGCAGAAACCAGCGGAAATCCTCCCGGTTGGGATTGAGCAGGACTCCAACCGCCACGATCGCCACCAGGATCACCAGGGCTGCCACCATCGCCGGTCCATGCATGGATCTCCAGGCTGATCGGGCCTGGGGCACCACGACGGCTGTTTCGCCTCTGCCGTCATCAATCCCTACCCCGCAGGTCTTGTCCATCTCCAGCGCCATCACGCTTCAGCGCCTGCTGCGGGAACGCCGTTCCGGCCTCGAGGAGGCCCTGGCTGTCTTCGATGCGTTGTCGCCGGTGGATCCGGCCATGCTCTGGGGCCGCTGGCAGGGCAGCGAGATCCGCACCGGTCATCCGCTGGAGGGCTGGCTGGAGCTGTGTGGCTGGTACGGCAAGGAGTTTCTCGATGCCGAGACCGTGCATCCGCTGCTGATGCGCATCGGCTCGGGCGATCCGTTCCCGATCCGGCCGCTGCCGGGGGCGCTGAATCTGGCCCGCTGCCTCTCCCCCCAGGCGTTCCCCCTGCCTGGCCCGCTGCTGCGCCGGTCACTGCTGCTGCTGCGCACCCGGCAGTCCCAGGCCCGCCTGCGGAGCATGGAGGTGCGCGGCGTGGTCAGCGCCACCATGCTCTACGACCATCTGCCGGTGCATGACGCCTTCCGCCGCGTCGACGAGGACACCGTGCTCGGCCTGATGCAGGCCAAGGGTGACCCCCGCCCCTACCTGTTTCTGCTCGAGCGCCGTCCCTGAGGCCTGGGTTACGTTGACCTTAAGCCGCTGAGATCCTGTGCAGATCACCGTGTGGCAAGCGCTGGCCAGAGGCGCCCGGCTCGAGCGCTCCCAGGCCACCCTGCTGGAGCCCGGCCCGGATGAGGTCCTGCTCGAAGTGCTGCACTGCGGGCTGTGCCACAGCGATCTCTCGATGCTCGACAACTCCTGGGGGATCAGCACGTTTCCGCTCGTCCCCGGCCACGAGGTGGTCGGGCGGGTGGCGGCTGTGGGGGCCGGCGTGGACAGCGGCCTGCTGGGATCGATCCAGGGTCTGGGCTGGATCTCCGGCAGCTGCCGCCACTGCGACTGGTGCCTCGGCGGAAACGCCAACCTCTGTCCCTCGCTCGAGGCTTCGGTGGTGGGTCGCCATGGTGGCTTCGCCAGCCATGTCATGGCCCATCAGGACTGGATCGTGGCCATCCCCGACGGTGTTTCAGCCGCCGATGCCGGACCCCTCTTCTGCGGTGGCATCACGGTCTTCGCTCCGCTCTTCGATGAGGCGGTCTCGCCCACCGCGCGGGTGGCGGTGATCGGCATCGGCGGGCTGGGGCACATGGCCCTTCAGTTCGCCCGCGCCTGGGGCTGTGAGGTCACTGCGGTCACCACCTCCCTGGCCAAGGCGGACGAGGCCCGCCGCCTCGGGGCCCATCGGGTGCTGGCTCTCTCCGAGCTGGCTGCCCATCCAGGTGGCTTCGACCTGGTCATCAACACCAGCAACCACGATCTCGACTGGTCTGCCCTGATCGCCAGCCTGGCTCCCCTGGGCCGGCTGCATCAGCTGGGGGTGCCCCTCAACCCTCTGCAGATCCCGGCGTTCCCTCTGATCGCCGGCCGTCGCAGCGTCACCGGCAGTCCCACGTCCTCACCCGCCTCCCTGCGCCGCATGGTCGAGTTCTGCGCCCGCCACGGCATCGCACCACTGGTGGAGCATCTGCCGATGGCCGAGATCAATACGGCCATCGAGCGGCTGCGCCTGGGCGATGTGCGGTATCGCTTCGTTCTTGATGGGCCCGCCTGATGGCGGCCCCGGCTGAGCTCTGCTGATGCTGGAGGTGGCCCTGGCGATGCTGGAGCGCGACGGCCGCTGGTTGGTGCAGCTGCGTGATGACATCCCCGGCATCGTCTCCCCGGGGACCTGGGGCCTCTTCGGCGGCCACCTCGACCCGGGGGAGAGCCCGGATCAGGCCCTCAGGCGTGAGCTGCAGGAGGAAATCAACTGGTGTTCCGGCGACCTTCCCTTCTGGTTCCGCCACAGCACCTCGCAACGGATCGCCCATTTCTTCCGCTCCAGCCTGCCGCTGCCTCTGGAGAAGCTTCAGTTGCTGGAGGGTCAGGACATGGTCCTGGCTGACCCTGAGGAGCTGGCCACAGGCCAGGTCTGGAGCCCGAAGCTGCAGCAGGCCCGGCCCCTCGCCCCCTCCCTTCAGCTGGCGCTGGAGGCCCTGCGCCGGACCCCATGACCGCGGCTGATCCTTACCTCGAGCTGCAGGCCGTGGAGGCCTACCTGGGGACCCGCCGGGTGTTCGACAACCTCAGCCTGCGCCTGCACCGGGGGGAGAACAGCGTCATCCTGGGGCCGAACGGGGCCGGCAAGAGTGCCCTGATCAAGCTGCTCAGCCGTGAGATCTACCCCGTGGTCAAGCCGGGGTCACACCTGCGCCTGTTCGGCCAAGAAACGGTCAACCTCTGGGATCTGCGGGCCCGGATCGGGCTGGTGTCCCGCGACCTCCAGGCTGGCTATGTCGGCGCGGTTCCCGCCCGTGATGTGGTGCTCTCGGGCTTCTTCGGTTCGGTGGGGATCGGCCCCAGCCAGCATCCCGCCCCGGAACAGCGCCAGCGGGTGAGGGACCTGATGGTCCGGTTGAGGCTGGAGGATCTGGCCGATCGCCCCTACCGCCAGCTCTCCGATGGCCAGCGCATGCGCCTGTTGCTGGCCCGCGCTCTGGTGCACGATCCCCAGGTGCTGGTGCTGGATGAACCCACCACCGGCCTTGACCTGCGCGCCAAGCACCAGCTGCTGCAGGTCCTGCGCGGCCTGGCGCAGGCCGGCACCACCCTGCTGCTGGTCACGCACCAGATCGAGGCGATCATCCCCGAGATCAGCCGTTGTCTGCTGCTGCGCCAGGGGGCCCTGGTGGCCGATGGTCCGGTGCCTGAGCTGCTGGCCGATGGACCCCTCAGCGATCTGTTCGGCACTCCCCTGCAGGTGTTCAGCGCAGGCGGATTCCGCCAGGTACTGCCGGCCCCCTCCCCGTGAGCGGGGGCTCACCAGGGCTCACGGGTCCTGGCGTTCCCCATGAGGCTGGGGCAAACTCACACCAGGCAGGGCATGGGGATGTCATCGACCAAGCACCACTGCGGGCCGCGCTGGCTTCGGCTTCTGGCCTGGGCTCCCCTGCTGGGTCTTCCCCTCTGTGGCACCGCTCTGGCGATGTCCTCGCCCTGGTGGGAGAACTACGAGGTGCGTGAAACCTTTCTCTGCAACGGCATCAACCAGGTGGTGGTGGAGCGCAACGAGGCCCAGGCCTCGCTGCTGGCCGGCCGCACCCGCACCACCCTCTTCCGGGAAGACTCTCCGCTGCCGGGCCTGCGCTACGGCACCGATCGTCTGCGCCTGATCCTGCGCGGGGATGAACTCACCCTGGAGCGGCTGCCGCAGCGGATGCTCTGCCTGCGCACGGATCAGGTCTGATGGCATGAACCCCCTCCCCGATCGAACCGTGCTGCTGCTGATGGCCCTCACCCTCGGAGCGGTGGCGGCCCTGGTGTTCTGGAGTGTCCGGCTCCAGCCGGCCCGGGAGACCCCGCTGCTCTGGAAGGACCCCCCCGGCCGCAGCAGCCCGGCCGCCCCGGCGGCCCAGCCGAAAGGCACCCTGCTCTGAATCCCTTGGCATCCCCCGACGACGGCCCGGAGGGCAAGCGACAACTCCACCCCCTGCCCAAGGGGCTGGTCGAGCTCTACGGCCTGCTGGCGGTGCTGTTCGTGCTTGTGCCGGAGTGGATGGCCGGCGGCGCCATGCGCTCGATTCCCGGAGTGCACCAGGGCAACCCCCTGCCGGTCACGGCCAGTGCCTGGCGCCGTCTGCCGGAACTGCGCCTGGCGGCCCTGAACCTGGCCCAGCTGCGGCAGCTGGCGCGCCGCCTGCGCCTCTGGGGCTACGCCAGCCAGAGCCGGGAGCAGCTCACCAGGCGGATTCTCAGGCGGCTGAAACGGGTGCGAGCCTGGGAGTCGTTGCTGCCGCGGGGGCTGTGATAGCTTCCATTTCGCCGGGGCGTAGCGCAGCTTGGTAGCGCACCACTTTGGGGTAGTGGGGGTCGTGGGTTCAAATCCCGCCGCTCCGATTCTTCAGCCGTTGATCCTGTCCTGACCGGCTTCCCCAGCCGGTTTTTTCATGCCCTCAGCCGCCAGCAGGGACTGCAGCGACCAGCGGCTGCTGTCCTGGCTCAGCCGGCCTCCAAGCTCGAGCCAGTGTTGCCAGCCTTCGCTCCGCTGCCGCTCGATCCAGTGGTTGAGCTGGGGGAAGGATGGGCTGGGGGAGGAGCCGAGCACGTCCTCGAGCACCTCCGCCAGCACCTGCAGGTCGTGGAGATCCCCGAGGATGTCCTGGGCCTTCCTGAGGTCGGTGAGCCAGCGGCTGAGAGCAGGATCGAGATACGGCTCCAGGTTCTCGAGGCCGTAGCGCACCCCCTTGATCCGCTTGCGCAGCCCATGCAGTGCCGGATCGCCGGGGTCGTCGCTGAACCAGCCCGGTTCGAGAAACAGCCCCGCCGCGGCCTGGGAACACCACTCTCCCAGCCAGGGCTCCAGGGGCAAGGCTCCCAGTGTGGTGAATTGGGGGTGATCCTGCCAGCGATGCAGGCGTTCCAGCAGTTTCAGGTAGCGGTGGCCGCGCAGGGCTTCCGTCAGTCCTTCGAACGCCCGGCGCCGATCGCGGCTCAGCTGCTTCATGGCGGGCCGCAGCGCCTTCGATTCACAGTCGGGCAGCGCAGGCAGCAATCTGGTGTCCAGGCGCTCGCGCAGCACATCGAGATCACGGCAGAGCCCGGTGCGCCGGGCCACCCGGGCGATGCGACGCTCGCTGATGCCATCGGGCAGGGTGAGGGCCGGCTGGAACTGCACCAGGGCGGTGCGCAACCGCCGCAGGCTCACCCGCAGCTGATGCAGGGGCTCGGGATCGGTATCGGCCAGCACCTCGGGCTGCAGACGGCCCAGCCGCCTGGTCTGCTTCTGGATCAGCTGGGCAGCGTGGACCCCGTTGCTGATGGCGTCAGGGTTCGGCTGCGGGGGTGCGCCGGACTGATCGAGACCGTGGTCCCTGGGTGGTTCCATGCTCGCGGCTGGCAATGACTCCATTCTCAGGCTGAGTCCTGCCCCGGGCCGAGGCTCAGCGGGGCAGCGGCCGCTTCAGCTGCTGAAAGCTGCGGCCCAGGGCCTGGCTGACCGTGAGGCCCACCGGCAGATCACCGGAGAAGGAACTGCCCAGCACGTGGCGGTAGAGCTTGGTTTCCACCAGCCGGTAGGTGCTCTCAGGCAGGGGGATGGCGCCAGCTGTCTCGACGATCCGGGGGGCCTGGCGCACGAAGGCCGTGACGAACCGCTGCAGCTCAGGGCGCTCCAGCAGCTGTTCGTTGTTGATGTACAGGAACAGAGGACGGGAGAAGGGGAGGTAGCGCTCCTTCTGCACGGCTTCGAGCGAAGGACGCACAGCTCCCTTCGGCCCCTCCACCGCCAGGGCCCTCAGGCGGTTGCGATTGGCGGCGTAGTAGCTGTAGCCGAAATATCCGAGCGACTGCAGGTCACTGGCCACACAGTTCACCAGAACGTTGTCATCTTCACTGCTGCTGTAATCAGTGCGGGAGTTGGCGGCATTGCCGTTCACGGCCTTGTTGAAATAGTCGAAGGTGCCTGAATCCTTGTCGGGCCCGCAGAGCGTGATCGGCCGCGCCGGCCAGGCGCTGTTCCCCTGATTCCAGCGCTTGATGCGGCCCTGGGCCCCGCGGTTCCAGAGACGCCCCAACTCCTCCGTGCTGATCGTCCTGGCCCAGCTGTTGCGGGGGTTGACCGCCACGGTCAGGGCATCGAAGGCGATCGGCAGTTCGATGAAGCGAATGCCCCTGGCTGCACAGGCCTTCAGTTCCTGGCTGTTGATCGGCCTGGAGGCGTTGCTGATCGCCACTGCCCCGGAGCAGAACGCGCGGAACCTCCGGAGGTGCCCGTTTCCCTGAGCTCGAAGCGCACCTCGCGTCCGGGGGGGCTCTGGCGGAAGCGGCGGATGGCTTCGGAGGTGATCGGGAACACCGTGCTTGATCCGCTGATGCGGATCACCCCCTTGCTGCTCTGCCCCAGGGCTGGGCCGGACAGGCCGAGCGGCGGGAGCGAAGCCAGAGCGGCCAGAAGACAGATCCACAGCCCACGAGGCAAACGAAGCAACGTCACAGCCGTGCCCATGGCATGGATCTTCTGCCAATCCACTCAGGGGGGGCTGTGGGACAGCTTCTCCGTTAATGAGGGGTTAGGGCTGGGTTGTGATTGCCGCAACCCCATAGGCTCGGCTCAGGGTGTGCGGACGGTCAAGGCGGATGAATCCTGGCTGGAGTGACATGCCCGCCTTTGATGACCGGCTCGGTGATCAACCGCCGGAGCACTGGGCTGAGCTGGTGCGCCAGCGGCGCTGCTGGTTCTGGACTGAGGGGTATCCGCTGGTGCGGATGCTGCAGCGCTTCCTGCTCGAGGCGCCGGAACTGGCCGAGCGTCTTGGCTACGCCGACACCGAAGGCCTGCTTCAGGAGGGTTATGGCCTTGATCTGGTGCTGGGTGAACGCATCAGCCAGCGGCTGCTTGAGGATCCCAGTACGGCCTCCGTCCGGCTCTGTCGCTCCTGCGGTGACGTGTTCAGCGCGCGTCGCCGCGATGCCCGTTACTGCTCCAGCACCTGCCGCTCCCGGGCGAGCCGGCAGCGCCGGCGTCAGGATCAGCGACCCTGACGCACTCAGCCTGCCCAGCTTTTGAGGGACCAGAGCAGCTCGCCGGCGTCCCAGCCCAGATCATCGAAGAGAGCAACGGCCCTGGCATCCTCACTGTCCAGCAGCAGCTGGGCGAAACCCTTCACCAGTTCCGCTGCCGTGAAACTGAATCCCGCATCGCCGGCCACCACCGCCAGTTCCTCGGCTTTGAGGGCCCGTTTGACCTTGTGCTGAAGATCTTCGTCAGCTTTCAGGCGCTCGATGAACTGTTCAACGGATGGAATCATCGGCGGTGAGCAATCAAGCTGAGCCGTCAGCCTCAGGCAGCGCCATTGATCTGTCAATCCAACTCAGACCCAGCCCGGCCCAGACAAGACAGGACGAGCTGGGCTGATCAGCGTCCAGTGATCGTCCAGTCCTGAAACCAGCCTCGGCGCCACAGCCAGACACACTGCATCAGTGCCAGCAGCCCCATCAGCACCAGAACCATGAAGTAGCCATAGCTGAGCCTGAGCTCAGGCATGTTGACGAAATTCATGCCCTAGATGCCGGCGATGAAGGTGAGCGGGGCAAGGATCGTCGACACGCTCGTGAGCGTCTTCATCACCTGGTTCATCCGGTTGCTGATGCCTTGCAGGGCCGCCTCCTCCAGCTGCTCCAGCAGCTTCGCCAGTTGTTCCAGCAATGGAAAGAGGCCGTCTCACCGATCGCATCGACCCCGGGGCGCAGGGTGCCCGGATCGAAGCGTGTCATCCACGCGTTGTGGCGATCCGTGCTCCGCCGGGGGTGGGGATGGTGCGCTGGAGCAGGTGCTCCAGCAGCAGGCCCGTCGCCAGCAGGCTTCCCTGCAGCAGCAGGCAGCAGCCGATCTGTGCGCGGCGTTCCCAGAGCAGACCCGGCATGGCCTCAGCGGAAGGAGTCCAGCAGTTGAGACGAGATGCCTTCGCCGTGCTGCTATCCGGGCGACATCGTGGGGCATGGGGGAGCACCGGAGCCCCTGGCCAGGGCCGCGGCTTCGAGATGGCCGCTGATCCGGCCCAGGTGCTGGCTCACCCGCCGCAGCCAGCGGATCGCCTCCAGCCGCTGACTCGCCAGCTCCACCTCGACGCCCCCGCTGGCCACCTCCGCCAACACCTCCTGCCTGAAGGGCTTCACCCGCCGGTGCAGGCTGCGCCCGGTGGCCTGACTCCGCCGTGCCACCTCTCCCCACTGCTGCGACTCCACTAGGGGCTCCAGCTGCTCCAGCGCCGTCAGCAGGTCCTGGCGTTCCCGTTGCAGGGAGCCGCTCTGGCGCACGGTGCTGGCCCGCTCCGGTTCTTCCTCACAGCGTTCATGCAGGCGCTGCAGATGGTCGAGGCTGTGCAGAAGGTGCAGCAGCCGCTGGGCTTCGGGTTCATCCAGATGGCGCAGATGGATCTGATCGAGGTACTGCTCGATCCGGGCCAGGTCGGCCTCCAGGTCGTCGAGGCTCATCGCCCGGCGCTGGCCGTTGCCGGCGGAGGCGCCCAGGGCCTGGTGCAGATGACGCATCAGCTGCAGCAGCCCCTGCTGCTGAGCGGTCTGAGCGAGGTCCAGGGCCCGCACGGTGTCTGCACTGGGAGCCTCATCGAGATCATCGGCCGCCCGCCCGTCCGGAGAGGGCAGCAGCGCCTGGATCAAGTGGGCGAATGACCGGGTGAAGGGCAGCAGCAGGGCCACCCCCAGCAGGTTGAATCCCGTGTGGAAGGCGGTGAGTGCGAATTCGGGATCCGCGGCGATCGGCCCCGCCAGCCAGCGCTGGCCCAGGCCCAGATACAGCGGCAGCAGCAGGAAGGCCATCACCGCCGTGGCCAGGTTGAAGATCAGGTGAGCGGCGGCCGTGCGCCGGGCACTGAGGCTGGCGCCAAGGGCTGCGATCTGGGCGGTGATCGTGGTGCCCACGTCCATGCCGATCACCAGGGCTCCGGCCTGGCCCAGATCGATCGCTCCGGCCGTGAGCGCCGTCAGTGCCGTGGCCACCCCCGCCCCCGACGACTGGGTGATCACGGTGGTCAGCAGGCC
This sequence comes from Synechococcus sp. BA-124 BA4, assembly GCF_034931165.1. Lineage (NCBI taxonomy): Bacteria > Bacillati > Cyanobacteriota > Cyanophyceae > Synechococcales > Synechococcaceae > Synechococcus > Synechococcus sp. BA-124 BA4. The sequence continues at coordinate 15,020 of NZ_JAYGIA010000005.1, forward strand.
CAGCAGCACCAGCTGAAAGCGACCGGTCACGCTGGCTCCATCGAAGCGCTCGGGTTGCAGCAGCGCACCATGGCCGGCCATGGCCTGCTGCAGGGTGTCGATCCCCAGGAAGAGCACCCCGAAGCCTGCCAGGGCGAAACCGATCTGGGCCAGCCGTCCCCGGCCCAGCAGCCGCAGGCAGGCGCCGAGGGCGACCAGGGGCGGCATCAGCCCGGCCAGGTCGAGCTTCAGGCCCAGCAGGGCCACCAGCCAGCCCAGGCCGGTGCTGCCCACGTTCGCTCCGAAGATGATGCCCAGGGAGCTGGGAAAGCTGATCAGCCCGGCCTGAACGAATCCCACCGTGGCCACGGTGGTGGCCGACGACGACTGCAGCGCCGCGGTGGTGGCGGCGCCGATCAGGGCACCGGACCAGGGGGTGCGTGTGAAGCGCAGGAGCCACGCCCGCAGGCGGCTGCCGGCCAGGGCACGCAGGGCCTCGCTCATCACGGTCATGCCCATCAGGAACAGACCGAGCCCCCCGAGGGCCCCGATGGCGGCACTGCCACCCATGCTCAGGCCAGCCTGGTGAGCGCTCCGTACCCCGCCAGCCAGCGGTTCACCCGAGGCCGGATCGAGGGCGGCACTTCCTGCAGCAGCTGGTCGAGCTCCAGGGCCCCCAGACGGCGGAGATCACGCACGTTCACCCTCCAGAGGGCCTCCGCTTCACGGATCAGACGGGCCCAGGTCCGCGCCTTCTGCCAGCGCCGCAACTGCTGCTGCTGGCGGCGTCTCTCCAGCGGGGCCGGTCCCGCCCGCTGCTCCATCGCCATGGCTGCCCTCACGACTCGTTCTGATGCCCACAGCTTGCGCTCGCTCGCTGCACTTGACAGCCCTTGGCATGGATGGAGTCGTGATCGGAAGCAATCGGGCTGCTGGCTTCAGGCGGCGTGCCGCCCGGCGGCATCCGGCTCCACCGGACTGACGGGGAAATCGAGCTCCCGGGCCTCCCGCTCGCTCAGGCGCCGGCTCCAGGCCCTGGCCACGGGTTCGTTCCAGCGGAATCCCGCCTCCCGTGCCCGATGGCGCTGGTCGTAGGGCAGCTCGGCCCGGTAGAGCCGCCGTGGCTCCAGGCCAGCCAGCAACAGGGATTCCAGGGCGTCGCAGCGCTCGAAGACCTGGGCCAGATAGATGCAGTCGGTGAGGGCCCTGTGGGCGGCCCAGACCGGGATGCCATAGGCGAGGGCCAGATCCCGCACCGAAGGGCTGGCCTTCAGGCGGCGCTCGCTCGGCCAGCGCAGGTCATCCATGCTGCACAGCCAGGGCTTGTCGATCGCCGGCAGGGGCCCCCGGCCGAACCAGGCGCGGTCGAAGGCGGCGTTGTGGGCCACGATCACATCGGCGCTGGCCACCAGCTCCTGGAAATAGAGCAACCCTGCCTGCCAGGGCTGATCCAGCCGACTCACGGCGGCATCAATGCCGTTGATGCCCTCGGCCGCGTTGCTCTGGCAAGGCAGCAGCAGCGACAGCTGGCTGAGCACGGCGCGGCTGGACACATGAAACAGCACCGCTCCCACTTCGATGCAGTGGTCGTGCTCCGGGTCCAGGCCGGTGGTCTCGGTGTCGAGGATCAGCAACTGCTGAGGACAGATCGGCCCAGAGCCGGTGGCCCTGGCCGGCGGCGTCTGCACGGCAGCGGTGGGGGAGGCGGCCGCCGGCTCAGCCCGGATCGGTTCGGCCGGCCCCGGTTCAGCCGCCTCGGGCACAAGGCTGAGCAGGCTGGTCTGCTGCCAGCGGCTGGCCTGCTGGCCTGCTGGATCCAGGGGCTGAGGGGATCCCGACGGTGCTGCCATGGCCGGCTCCCCCCAGCGTGGTTGCCGTCCATGATCCCAGCTGCGGGGCGCGGATGGGGGCGGTGGGGGCGGCCCGTCAGCCTGGTCCGCTGCCGCTGCCACGCTGCCTAGGGTGACTTCCACTGTGTTCGAGACACCCGTGGGCAAGGCCATCCAGGTCGGTGACAGGGCTCCCCTGATCGTCCTGAAGGATCAGAACGGCACCGAGCGCCGCAGCGATCAGCTCGAAGGGCGTCCGCTGGTGCTGTTCTTCTATCCCAAAGACGACACCCCCGGCTGCACGATGGAGGCCTGCGCCTTCCGCGACAGTCACGCCGAACTGCAGGCCCTCGGCGCTGAGGTCTGGGGCGTGAGCGGCGATGACGGTGCCAGCCACGGGCGCTTCTCCCAACGGCACCAGCTTCCTTATCCGCTGCTGGTGGACCAGGGCAACAGCCTGCGCCAGGCCTTCGGCGTGCCCGGCGCCCTGCTCAACCTGCTGCCGGGCCGTGTCACCTATGTGATCGATGGCGAGGGCGTGGTGCGCCACGTGTTCAGCAACCTGCTGGATGGGCCGGCCCATGCCCGTGAGGCCATGGCCGCCCTGCAGCGGCTGGCTCCCCAGGCCTGAGCGCCGTGAGTCGCTGGCGTCAGCAGGGGACTCTCTGGTGTCTGGATCCGCCCGAGTCATCGGGTGTGATCGAGTTCATCGGTGGCAGTGTGCTGGCCGCCACCCCCCAGATCAGCTACCGCAGGCTGCTGGAGGCCCTGTGCCGGCGTGGGCTCAGCCTGCGGGCCTGGAGTTATGTGCCGGGGTTCGACCATCAGGCCCAGGCCACCGAGGCCTGGCGCGCCTTTCGAGGGGCGCGGCAGGGCCCAGGAGCCGGCGCCTCGGCGCTGCCGGTGCTGCGCCTGGGCCACAGCCTCGGCTGCAAGCTGCATCTGCTGGCCCCGGATGGGGGCCGGGGCAGCAGCGCCCTGGCAGCCATGAGCTTCAACAACTTCTCCGCCGATCGCTCGATCCCCCTGCTGGCCGACCTGGCGCCCCGGCTGGGGGTGCGCACGGAATTCAGCCCCTCACCACAGGAAACCCTGCGCCTGGTGGGCCAGCTCTACGGCGTCCCCCGCAACCTGCTGATCCGCTTCGGCAGCGATGCCCTCGACCAGAGCCCCCCCCTGCTGGCGGTGCTGCAGCAACGCTCCGGTGACGACAGCTCCCTGCTGCAGCTGGGTGGCGACCACCTCACCCCCGCCAGCGCCGGCCTGCGCCAGAACCTGCTGGGCAGCTGGGCGGATGACCCCCAGCGCCAGCGCCAGATCGATCGACTGGCCGCCGCGATCGACGGTTGGTGGCGCCTGGGCGAACCCGGAAGCCGCGATGCGCGTAACGCAAAGGTTCCTACCTTTTAATTGCCGCCGCCTTGCATCGCGCACACTCTTGCTGCGATCAGATACTCAATCAGGACGGCTAGATTATGCTCAATGCAAACATCTCAGGCTGGACACGTGCATTTGATAACAGCGGTCGATCCAAGTGTGGCGACTACTGATGGTTCTTCGGGCTTCCTGAAAAATGATGGCAGCCGGAGCCGAGCCTCGCCAAAGCGAATTGGTACCAATATGCCTTGGCGACAATGCGCTCCCCACTGGTGACGATTCAATGCAGATGCATTACGATTCACTTATCTGAAGCGAAACTGATGCTCCTCATTCAGAGCAACTAAGCGGCGATATGAACGATATCCTTGCAGGTGGAGCGGTCGCGATAATCAGTGCAATCGCTGGTGCAGCCACTACATATGTGCTCAGGCGCCAAGAAAAGACATGGACACGAGCGGCAGCAGAGATCCGCCTACTGTGTCAGCAGGTAGCCGATTACTACGAAGTTGAACGAATCCTATTAGAGCGGCTTTCGGAATCCACAGGGGAGCCCAAGAATAACCTGAAGATTGAAGCCAGAGATCTTTCGAACGTTGACAGAGGGAACTGGCTCACAGCAAACGGCGCAAGGAAGATGGAGGCGTACTGGGATCGCCACATCTGAAAGACGCTCCTCTGCTCACAGTCTTTTCGAGCTCCTCCAGGTGGCCGCCTGTAGCTTCTGTGGAGCGGGTGAACCGATGGTAGTGACTGCACAATTGGCTCTGCGAGCGCCGTGGCTTGGCGGCAACGCGGCTGGGGGTGAAGAACCGACTCCTTCAGGTCTGATTTAAAGTTTCAGCAAGGGCTTGGCTCCGGCTGTTGCTGCGCCATCGCCAGTAGCGCCGTGATGCCGTGAGTTACGGCCTGCATGCCGGCTCGGATCGACTGAAACCCAGCCAGTCGGAGCAGGTTAAGGATTGCCGTCCGTAGCGTCGCCATTGCTCCAGCGTCGTTGCCCAGGTAGCGATGGGCGTCCTCATCGAGCTGGGTGTTACGGATCCAGTGCGAGCTCTCAATGCTCCAGCGGTCGCGCACCAGTTGCAGCAGGGCTTCTGGGGTGGTGCGCAAGCTGGCAAGGAAGGAATGGGTCTGCCGGAAGTGATCGCCGTCGCTAATGCCGACGGCGATCACTTCCACGATCTAGCTGGTGCCGCTCCAGGCCTCATGGATGTGCTCCGGTGCCTGCTTGGCGCGGTGCGTCCAGGTGATAGCACCACCATGACCCTCCTCGAAAACTCCTGCCTCAACAGGGATGTGGCGTCTCCCCTGGAATTGGCTAGGGATCTGATGGTGCTGCGTCTTCTTGTTGGCCCACTCCTTCGGAGAAGCCTCGGCTACACCGTCAGGAGGAAGTCGGCCCCCTGCTCCTGGAGCTGTTGAATAACGGGCGCTGCGTGTGCAGGGAATCCGCCTGGATCAGCACCCCCCCTCCAGGTCGAGCTCGCCCAGCAGCTGCTTGAGCACCGCCCGCTCGTGGTTCTCACCGGTGGCGTAGCAGGCCTGGCTGATCGCCACTCCCAAGGCGGCCGAGTACACCGTCACCTGGGCGATGAATGCTGAACCACCACCGGCAGTGGGCTCGATTGAGCCACGCAGCGTCTTGCCATCACAAATCAGTTGGTCGAGATCCGTTGCACCACCTGGGATCTGAGCGATTGACCAGTCACGGATCGCCGCGCACAAGCCCGCGACATCCACCTGCAGGAAGAAGTAGCGGAACGCCGAATCCGAGGTCGGCCGGAGCAGTTCAAGGCCAAGCGACTTGGTGAGCGCGCCGTGGTGACGGCGAGCAAACCGCTCCAGATCCCGCAGGCTCCGGCAACCGCTCAGGATCCCGAGCACCGCCACCAGCAGCAGATACCAGGCCGGAATGCGGACTCCACGCCGCATGCGGGCATCCGGTATCGCCTGCAGGTAACTGATCAGATCAAGATCAGTTGCGGCAGAGGCGGTTTCGGGCACAGGGAGGAGGCGATACCACCGACCAAACCCCATGCTGGCAGCTCAGGCCAGAGCACCTGTGGCACACTTTGAATCAGCCCTGCCGACTCGTTGAAGCTTCGGCCCAAAGCCGCTCAGAAGCCCTGTCGGTGCGGGAGCTTCAACAACCGGCCCATGCTTCTAGTGATGCTGGTCTGATCGCTTCTTGAGAGGCAGTTTGAGCGTCTGACGCGTCATCGCTTTGGCCCAGTAGGCCCGCCCATGCTGGTACTGCCCACCACACAGATTTCCTCCGACTCAACAGCAGCCGACCGGCCTGCTAAAGGAACGTCTGGTCCGTGAGCTAAGGCGCTCGGACATAAGAAGTACCATCTTGATGGTGTTATCGTTGATTAGTTCGTCGACTGATAGCCAATGATGTTTCGCTAGCCTCGGCTTCTAGCTTTATCTGTAATTATCTAACTCATTTTATTGCAAAGTTCTGGTTATTATTCATGACCAGACTTAAGCCATTAGCATCAGGTGCAACTCGAAAAACTGCCACTGTTTGGGCGACTGCACCAGGAAATAACTGATCGCCTTTATCCGCAAGCCCCTGGTCCTTGGCCCATGCATCTATTGCCATAATCTCTGTAAAGTCCTCAATTGCGTCGTAGCTCCTGTCTTGGCTGTCTTTGAGTTTGAATTGCGACCAGAACATATTGCCTGATTCTTTACCTGTATTTTTGATTGTTACGAAGACGGCTACAAGCTTTCCACCTTTGGATTCGACTGGGTCTATGAATTGGTTTTCCGACGATATAGACTGAAGCACTTCGCTTCCCGTGACTATTAAGGATCTGTCGGATCGAATCTGTTGTTCGGTTCCGAGAGGAGTCACTGATTCTGTGGGCTGAGTGTTTGAACCGCTTGTAGAACTACTTTCCGAATTCGTTGAGCCCGATTGAGTGGTTGGACCGCTAGGGGATCCATTGATTAAATTGATTGGGGCGATTGAAAGTGGTGCTCCTATTATGCCGACTAATGCCCAGGCCAGAAAGCGATTCGGCTGTTTTCCCTCATTTGCCTTCATGAGCTTTGTGAGCCCAAAAAGGACGAAAGGCGATGTAAAGAGCCCTATCGGTCCCCCTAGCAATCCACCTGCAACAGCAATTACATAGCCTAGAGGTTTCTCGGAAAGAGGCTTTTTGCTGGCTTCAGCTGTGCTGGCAGGAGGTACAGTCATTCAATTCAGCTCGGCAGGGCTCCACATTACGCCGTCTGGCCTCTAAAAAGCAATGGAGTTTTTGCTTTGTACCAGTGCAGCCCCGGCAAGTCGCCTCACTGACTGACCGACACATCTCAAGCGAGACGGTCATGCGACACCCGTCTACTCGGTCTGGCGGGGTCGTGGTGGCACCTCAATTCGCGTGAACCAGGGGTGCATCTGACGCCGTTTGACACCGCGACTGGGGATGCATGGCTCCAGCTTTTCGCAGCGGGATTGGCATCCAGGCCAGCAAGGCCCTGCCAGCTTTGGCCACGCATTGCTGCATCCATTTCAGGCCGATCCGCACAAAGCTCATGCCGCGACGCCAGTGGGGATCCACCTGATGGCGGAGGCCATCCAGGCTGACCGCATAGCCCTGGAGGCTGCTCACCAACACAGCGATCGCCACCACCAGGAGCAGCCGATCAATCCGCTTAGGATCTCCTAGGAGCGTGTCGCGCATAGATCCACGCCCGTCCTTTCCACAGCCGCCCTGGAATCCGCCCAGAACCCAGTGACTGCAATGGATCTGGAGGCGAGAATGGGGCATGGTCAAGCCCAAGTCCTTCCGCCCCTGGAACCCCGAGCAGACCCTGCTGCTGCCACCCTCACCGGTGGAGTGGCTGCCGGAGAACCACCTGGTGTTTTTCCTGCTGGATCTGGCCGCTGAGCTGGATCTCGAGGCAATTCATGCCGTCTACCGCCAGAGGGATCCGCGGGGGGAGAAGGCCTACGAGCCTCGGATGATGGTGGTGCTGCTCCTGTACGCCTACTGCGTCGGGCTGCCCAGTTCCCGCAGGATTGAGAAGGCCTGCTGGGAAGACGCCGCCTTCCGGGTGCTCACCGGCAACCAGCAACCGGACCACAGCCGGATCAGCGACTTCCGTCGCCGTCACCTGGCCGCCCTGGCTGGACTGTTCGTCCAGGTGCTGAGGTTGTGTCAGAAGGCAGGGCTGGTGAGCCTGGGCCATGTGGCGCTGGATGGCACCAAGGTGAGAGCCAATGCCAGCAGACACAAGGCCATGAGCCACGAACGGATGCTGAAGTCCGAGAAGCAGCTGGAGGGCGAGATGCGGGCGCTGCTGCGCAAGGCCGAGATCATCGACGCCCAGGAGGACGGCCAGTACGGCAAGGGCAAGCGGGGCGATGAGCTGCCCGAGGAACTGCAGCGCCGTTCCAGCCGGCTCGAATGGATCCGGAAGGCCAAAGCAGAGCTGGAGGCTGAGGCTGCTGCTGGCAGGGCTCGTCAACGGGACGAGCAGGCCGAGGCGGCTGAGCAGGAGGCAGCAGAGGCCGACGACAGTGGTGATGAGCAGCGCAGCAAGCGGGCTGCACGCCGGGCCCGTAGTGCTCGCAAGCGGGCGGATGACGCCCAGACGCTGGCGATCGAAACAGCTCTGGCTGCAGAACTGGAATCACCGCTGATCACGGCAGTGCGTGATTCTCTGGCAATGCCGAGTCGCCAGCTCCCCACCGATGCGACTGGCAAGCCCAAACCCCAGGCGCAGCGCAACTTCACGGACCCTGACAGCCACATCCTCAAAGGCGGTGAGGGCTGGATCCAGGGTTACAACGCCCAGGCGGCGGTCGATGGCGACCATCAGGTGATCGTCGCCATTGGCGTGAGCAACCAGCCCAGCGACGCGGTGCACTTCGTGCCAATGCTGGAGCGCATCGAGGCCAATACCGGCCAGCTTCCTGAGGCCTTGATCGCCGACGCCGGCTATTGCAGCACCACCAACCTCGAGGCCTGTGAGCAGCGAAGCTTGGAGGCCTATATCTCCACCAGCCGGCAGCAGCACGGCCTCAGGCCCAGGCCATCACGGGGTCCTGCGCCCCGGGATCTGGATGCCCGAGGGCGGATGGACCGAAAACTGCGCTCCAAGGCCGGGCAGGCGATCTACGCCCTGCGCAAGACGATCGTGGAGCCCGTGTTCGGTCAGATCAAAGGGGCCAGGCGCCTGGATCGTTTCCGGTTGCGAGGGCTGGAGATGGTGAATGGGGAATGGGCCCTGATGGCCACCACCCACAACCTCATCAAGCTGTTCAGGGCATCACTGGCAACAGGCTGAGGGCCTGGTTGATGTCGCCACGGCCGTGGTCGGGCATTCCGAAATCGCCAGCGCTCAATGGTGGCGCTCTGCCCTCGGCGTTACGTGCGACACGCTCCTAGGCCACTGCTCTCCAGCTGGAAGATGCCGGATTTCTGGTCGCGGAACAGCTGTTCGCAACAGAAGCGCTTGGCGTAGCTCCAGACCAGATCCAGCTCGGGTGCTGCGTTTCTGACCAAGTACCAGGGCTCATCAATGGGGAGGCCGCTGGGGCGGGCCAGCAGCAGGTCGGCCCTTAGGTTGCCTTCTGCCCAGAGCTGCACATAGCGGAACCCTCGCCGAGCAGATCTTTGAGACGGTGAAGGCCCACCTGAAGGCCAACGGCATAACCATGAAGCAAGGCATGATCATCGATGCCACCTTGATCGCGTCTCTCAGTTCCACCAAGAACGAGAAGGGGGAGCGGGATCCGGAGATGCACCAGCCCAAGAAGGGCAACCAGTGGTATTTCGGGATGAAGGCTCACATTGGCGTGGACAAGGACAAGGACACAGGCCTGATCCACTAAGTGGAAACTACGGCCGCCAATGTGCATGACCTCACCCCAGCAGCAGACTTGCTGCAAGGAGAGGAGGAGGTTGGTGTACGCGGATGCCGGCTAACCGGGGATCGAGAAACGTCTAGAAATGGAAGGCAAGGTCATCGGCTTCCGCGTTGCCATGCGCCCAGGAAAGCCGCGTGCTCTGCCCAATACTCCGGAGGGACGACTGGATGATCTACTTGAGACCGCCAAAGCTCACATCCGCGCGAAGGGTGATCAAGCGGCAGTTCTGATTTCAGAAGACCCGGCTGCGGGGCATGCTCAAGAACCGCTGAAAGGTGAACGTGCTGGCAGCCATTGCGAACCTATTCATGGTGCGTCATCAGTTGCTATGCAGCACATGAGCGGGAGAGTGGTGTGCCTCATTGGGTGCTAAAACGTTCCTCAATAGTGGGGAACGTTCCACAATATGGTGAAATCAGGCTGATTCCAGGCTGATCTGCGCTGAAACAGTCCAAGCCGAACAATTAGCGGCCTAGCGGCCATGCACCTGACCCGCCACCGCAAAATCATTGCCCCCAGGGTCAGATTTCTGCCCCAGCTCTCTGTGGGCAGGTGATAGCCAGCGTTAGGCTCAGCCCGAAACTACCTAGTGGGACTCGTGACATCTGCGCGGCGCGTAGGATTGATTCTTGCCATGGCGTGCTCGCTCTTGGCGATAGCAGCATGCAGATCATCGAACAACGTGGCCGCCACGACGGAGGAACCATCGGCCGTCAGCGCACCTGCCGTCGAGGCTGAAGATCCTAGCGCCGCTGGCACCAAGATCGTGGCCGGCGAGGGCTGGGGGCAAGTCCGTCGCGGGGTCAGCCAGTCTGACGTTGAGGCCGCCTTGGGCGCGCCAGACAACGTGAGGGAATTTGACGATGCGGTATTCCATGACTATTCGAGCCACGGGATTCAGGTCAACTACAAAAAACGCAACATGCACGTGGATGCGATCTTCTTCTTCAACAATCAATCGGTGAGTCCCGGCTTCGAACCTTTCGACGGCGGAACTGACAAGGGAATCACCTGGATTAGCACGGAGGAGGATGTTCTCGCTGCATATGGGGCTCCGGTGAACGACTACAAGGGCGATGAAGGCGGCGTGAAGGTGCGTCGAATGGCCTATTCGGCAATAGACTTCATGTTCGAGGATGGGCGCCTGGTTAGGATTGCAGTTGGCAGTGACTGAGTCACCGTGTATATGACTCATCGCGCGGCTAAGCGACATACGTCAGCGCATGCGGCGAGCCTAAGGAACCACTGAAAAACCCGCTAAAATCACTCCAGATCTAGGACTGAGACTGGAACGGATGGCTGACCCCCTCCAGCTGGGCTTCACGGATTACGAGCAGATCTACGCCAAAAAGAGGACGCGTTGCCAGCGCTTCTTGGATGAGATCGAGATTACGGTTCCCTGGGAAGCGTTTTTGGCCTTGATCAAGCCCGTGTATGACAAGCCTTCCAGCAAAGGAGGTCGTCCGCCGATTCCTTTGAAGGAGTTACCGATCGATGATGCCACGATCATCAATGCCCCCAGCCCCACCTTGACAGAGGCCGGAGGCCGAGCGTGGCGGAGCCACTAGGAAGATTATGTTGACTTCGGTGCTCGGAAAAAGCCGCTTCAGCGTCGGCACGGAGGGGGAATCCTGCCGGTTCAGTCAGACTTAGACTCGCAAGGCGTCGAGGACCGAGCGGTCTTCGAGGGTGCTGGTGTCACCGCTCACTTCCTCGCCGGCCGCCAGGGCCCGCAGGATGCGCCGCATGATCTTGCCGCTGCGGGTTTTGGGCAGGGCATCGCTGAAGCGGATCTCATCGGGTCTGGCGATCGGACCGATCTCGGCGCCCACGTGTTGGCGCAGTTCGGCGCCGAGGGCTGAGTCACCGCTGAGCCCCGTCTGAAGGGTCACGAAAGCCACGATGCCCTCCCCCTTGAGATCGTCAGGCCGACCCACCACGGCGGCTTCGGCCACCGCCGGATGGCTCACCAGCGCCGATTCGATCTCCATCGAGCCCAGCCGGTGGCCCGACACGCTGATCACGTCATCGACGCGGCCCATCACCCAGTAGTAGCCGTCGGCATCGCGGCGGGCGCCATCGCCTGCGAAGTAGAGCGGGCGGCCATCGGCGCCGCTGATGTGCTCCCAGTAGCTCTTGCGGAAGCGCTCGGGGTCGCCATGGACCGTGCGCATCATCCCCGGCCAGGGGCGGCGCACCGCCAGGTAGCCACCTTCATCGACCCCCACGCTTCTACCTTCGCTGTCGACCACATCGGCCACGATGCCGGGCAGCGGCAGGGTGGCGGATCCTGGTTTGGTGGGGGTGGCCCCGGGCAGGGGGCTGATCATCACGCCGCCGGTTTCGGTCTGCCACCAGGTGTCGATCACCGGGCAGCGGTCATGGCCGATGACCTCCCGGTACCACATCCAGGCTTCGGGATTGATCGGCTCCCCCACCGTGCCCAGGATGCGCAGGCTGCTCATGTCGTACTGATCGGGCACCTCGCGGCCGCTCTTCATGAAGGCCCGGATTGCCGTGGGCGCGGTATAAAACAGGCTCACCTTGTGCTTCTCAATCACCTCCCAGAAGGCACCGGGTTTCGACGGCCGCGGAGCCCCTTCGTACATCACCGTGGTGGCGCCATTGGAGAGCGGTCCATAAACGATGTAGCTGTGGCCGGTGATCCAGCCCACGTCGGCGGTGCACCAGTGCACGTCATCGTCGCGGAGGTCGAAGATCCACTGGAAGGTGAGGTGGGCCCAGAGGTTGTAGCCGGCGGTGGTGTGCACGACCCCCTTGGGTTTGCCGGTGGAGCCTGAGGTGTAGAGCACGAACAGACGGTCTTCGCTGGCCATCGCCTCCGCCGGGCAGTCGGCGCTCTGGGCCTCCACCAGCTCATGCCACCAGCGGTCGCGGCCCTCCACCATCGCCGTGGGCTGCTCGGTGCGGCGCACCACCAGCACCTGCTCCACCGTGGGGCAGGCACCATCGGCGAGGGCCTGATCCACCGCGGGTTTGAGCGCCACCGCCTTGTCCTTGCGGAAGCCGCCATCGGCGGTGATCACGGCCTTGACCCCGCCATCGATCAGCCTGTCGCGCAGGGCCTCGGCTGAGAAGCCGCCGAACACCACCGAGTGGGGGGCCCCGAGGCGGGCGCAGGCGAGCATGGCAATGGCCGCTTCCGGCACCATCGGCATGTAGAGAGCCACCAGATCGCCCTTGCCGATCCCGAGGGCCTTGAGGGCATTGGCGGCCCTGCAGACCTCAGCGTGCAGGTCGCGGTAGGTGAAACGGCGGCTGTCCCCGGGCTCCCCTTCCCAGATCAGGGCCGTCTTCTCGGCGCGGGGGCCGTCGAGATGGCGGTCGAGGCAGTTGTAGGAGACGTTGGTGCTCCCCCCCTCGAACCAGCGGGCGAAGGGCGGGTTGCTCCAGTCGAGCACCGTGTGGAAGGGCTCGAACCAGTGCAGCTGATCCCGGGCCTGCTCCCCCCAGAAGGCGTCGGGGTCGGCCTCGACACGCGCCACCAGCTCCCGGTAAGCGGCCATGCTGCCGATCCGGGCCCCGGCTGCCAGCTCCGCCGGCGGCTCGAAGACCCGGCCTTCCTGCAGCACCGATTCGATCGTGACCTGGCTCATCGGGTCGGGGGCGACACCTGGTCATTGTGGACTGAGAGGATGCGGCCATGAACAGCCCCGCGGCCTGTCTGTTCGACCTCGATGGTCTGCTGCTCGACACCGAGCCGCTGCACGGTCGGGCCTGGCGTCAGGCGGCCCTGGAGTTTGGCCTCGAGCTCAGCGATCAGCAGCTGCTGGAGCTGCGCGGACGCCGGCGCCTGGACAATGCCGGCAGCGTGATTGCCTGGATCCAGGCGGCGGGCCGTCTGCCTCCCACCACCGAGCAGCTGCTGGCGGTACAGCAACCGATCGCCCGGCAGCTCCTGCCCGGCGCGCGGGCGATCCCCGGAGCCCCTGAGCTGCTGCGGCGCTGCCGGGAGCTGGCGATTCCGATGGCCCTGGTCACCAGCAGCAGCCACGACTCGGTGGGGATCAAGTGTGCGCCCCATCCCTGGCTGGAGCAGATCGAGCTGATCGTCTGCGGTGATGATCCCGAGCTGACGCAAGGCAAGCCTGCCCCTGACATCTTTCTGCTGGCGGCCCGGCGCCTGGGGGTGGCCGCCAGCACCTGCTGGGCCTTCGAGGATTCCCTGGCCGGTGCCCAGGCGGCCCTGGCCGCGGGAGCCGTGGTGCATGTGCTGCTGCCCGACGGGCTCGGGCGGGAGCATTACCCCCGGGAGGTGCGCTGTCTCCGTTCGCTCGCCGACCTGAAGCTCTGAGCGTGACCCGGTGGCCGGCGTTCAGCCGTCCTGACCTGAACCTGTGAACCTCTGGTAAAGGCGAAAGCCCAGCCCGCCCCACAGCAGCGTCCAGACCGTGAAGGTGGCCAGAGTGCCCAGCTGGTTCGTCTCGATCGAGTACACCCCGGCCTGGATCAGACCGGCATCGATCAGGGAACCGCCGATCCCCCACCCCAGCACCCAGCTGACCATGAAGCCGATGGCCTGAAGGTTGCCGGTCATGGCAGCTCCGCTCAACACTCTGGCCATTCTCCAGCGCCCCCGGCTGGCTGGGTGGAGAGGCCGATCTGGTTAGGGTCTGCCGGTTTCTGGCGGTCCCGGCCCGTTCTCTTCCGTCATGCGTCAGCGTCCTTGATCCGTCCTCTCCCCCACCGGTCCCGCCTCCCGGTCCCGAGTCCCGCCCCTTCCCTGGAGGCGACTTCCCACTCAGAGCCTGCTTATCCCTCCAAGGCCCAGCTGCTGGCCTGTCTGCCGCCTGATCTGCTCACGATCGACACCACCAGGGCCTGGGGCAGCCTCGCCTTCTCCCTCGGTCTGTCCGTGCTGGCCTACGGAGTGGGCACCCGGATCCCTCTGCAGCCCGGTGCGGCCCCGCTCTGGCTCCTCTACGCCCTGGTCACCGGCACCGTGGCCGGTGGGTGCTGGGTGATCGCCCATGAGTGCGGTCACCAGGCCTTCCACCCCAACCGGAGAGTGGAGGCCGCCGTGGGATTCGTGCTGCACAGCCTGCTGCTGGTGCCTTACTTCAGCTGGCAGCGCAGCCATGCGGTGCACCATGCCAACTGCAACCACCTTGAGGGCGGTGAAACCCATGTGCCGGCCCGGGCGGGCTCGGCCGCCGGGCAGATGCTAGAGCGACTGGCCACAGGCCTCGGACCCCTGGCCTTCGGGCTGCTTTCCCTGGTCGTCCATCTGCTGCTGGGCTGGCCGCTCTATCTCCTTTTCGGTGTGGGCGGTGGTGAAGACCACGGCGCTCCCACCTCCCATTTCTGGCAGGGAGCCCCGTTCCGCAACGGCCGCCGGCCCCTGTTCCCCGCCTCCAGCCGCCGCTGGATGCTGCGCTCCAATGTCGGCCTGGTGCTGATGCTGCTGGCCCTGGCCCTGGCTGCGACTCACAGCTCCCTGCTCCGGGTGCTCGCTGTCTATGGGTTGCCTTATCTGGTGATCAACGCCTGGCTGGTGGGGTACACCTGGCTGCAGCACACCGACGTCACCGTGCCCCATTTCGCCTCAGCCGAGTGGACCTTTGCCAAAGGCGCCCTGCAGACCGTCGATCGGCCCTACGGACCCGTGCTCAACCTGCTGCACCACGGCATCGGTTCCACCCATGTCTGCCATCACGTGAACCCCAGGATTCCCCACTACAACGCCTGGCGTGGCAATGCCCTGCTGCGCCACCACTATCCCGAGCTCGTGCGCTTCGATCCCACCCCCATCCATCTGGCGCTGTGGCGGACGGCCAGCCGTTGCGCCGTGGTGAGCCAGGGGGGCTCAGGCGGAGGGTTCTATTTCCGGGTGCCAGTGACCGCAGCCGAGACCTCGTGCTGAGCTGACTGTTGAGCGGAACGGGGCTGCTGAGTCATCTGGACAGCGGTCACGGTCACCGAAGCGTCCATGGCCTGCTGGCGATAACGCCGCAGGCAGTATTTGCAGCCACCGGTGGTCTGCAGGTGACGTTCAGGCGTGATCACGATCAGACGAACGGGATGATCCAGGCAGCGAATCTTCACCGGAGTGCGATAACTGCGGTAATCAATTTCCTCGTAGCTGTAGTGGTGGCCAAACCGTTCCATGGCTCGCTTCAGGAAGGTTTCGCGGTCGATCCTCATAGCCATGGACTTGGTTTTTCAGCAAACAATTAAAGTTCTCTCAGGCCGCATGTCCGGCAGGCAGTCCGCCTCTCCAGCAACCCGAAGTTTGAGAACCAAACTATCGGACCAGATCACGGAGGTTCCCCAGGATTTCCATCTTTCTGAAGATTCGTTCTGACGATGGATGGCCTGGGGAACCCTGTGGCAAAGCTCAGCTCACCACCACGTTCGTGACCCGTCCACCGAGACGGTTGACCCGTTGCAGGGCCTCATTCATGCGGCTGAAGGGGACACGGATCACATAGGCGCCACTGCGGACATAGCTGTTGTCGGCCAGGCCCGTGGCCGAGATGGTGACCACCCGGCCACTGCCGCTGCTGCTCTCGCCCGATGACACTCTCAGGGCCTCCACCCGGTGCTCCTGGGACGGTGCCCTCATGGGGACCTCAGGGGAGTACTCGGAGGAAATCCCCGACTGGGTGCTCACCAGCGCCTTGAACGGTCCTTCGGTCGAGACGATCACCACCCGGCCAGCGGCGCCACGCACCGGCACCGCTCTGTCCTGATGGAGGGCCTTGCCGAGGCGGAACTGGGTGCCGCTGGACTCTCCCTTCACCGAGGCTGCGGCTCCGCGGGCGAGTTGCATCAGCCAGGAGAACTGCCGTCCCTCATGGCCCTTGGAGTAATCCCAGCCGTGCAGGTAGGGCACAGTGTCAAGACCGAAGCGCTCCTGATATTCGTCGCTGTCGATGTAGGAATCAATCTCTGCGTCATAACCCTGATCCTGCAGGATCGTGAAGTGATGCAGCATCTCCGCCTTGTTCTGCGGTGCCCTTCCCAGCAGATGCTTGTGGTTCAGTTCGATGAAGCGGTAGGGATTGCAGTTCTCGAAGAATCTGGAGCGATAGAGACCACTCTTGGCCACAGTCCGCACCAGTTCGCGCACGTTCAGAGCGCCATTGCGGAACAGGGACTCAGCCCCATTGAGCCGCTCGCTGGCCATCACATACTGCTGACCGAGCACCTGCTGATAGACGGCCCGGATGATCCCCTTGATGTCCTGCTCGGAGCCGTTTGACCAGCTTTCCCTGTTGCGATCATTGGCGAAGCGATCGATGCCTAGGGCGGGCGCCTGGACCAGTGCCATGGGATGCGTTGCGGGGGACAAGGGAGAAGAGAGAGGGCAAGTCAAGGTGCGCTAGTCGTGCGAATCATCGAGTGCTTGCTGCCAATGGCTTGCCAACAAGTGCTTGCTACGATTTCGTCACTCTTGCTGCCTTCAGCACTGTAGGCTGAGTGAGCGTTTCCGCGCATTTCTCCACAAGCCTTCAATCATCGCAAGATTTCTTGATGCCCTGATTGGGTGAAGCCGGGCTCAGCAGCAGCCCTGACTGAGATCAGCGGCGCTGCAACAGCCAGTGGGTGGACATGTCTCCCACGCCCTTGATCGCGGTCAGGCCGCGACGGGTCAGGACATGGCTGGATTCCAGGTGGTGCCGGGTGGCATCCGTGAGCTGGATCCTGCCGGGCAGGCCGCTGGATTCCATCCGGCTGGCGATGTTCACCGTTTCGCCCCAGAGGTCGTACGTGAACTTGCGTCGACCAATCACGCCGGCAACCACGGGCCCGCTGTGAATCCCGATCCTCAGGGCCAGTGGGGATGCCCCATCCAGGCTGAAACGCGGGATGATGGCCTGCATCTCCAGGGCCATGTCGGCGATGGCTTCAGCGTGGTGAGGGATCGACCTGGGTAGTCCACTGGCAACCATGTAATTGTCGCCGATGGTCTTGATCTTTTCGAGGCCATGCCGATCACTGAGATCGTCAAAGGCACTGAACACGTCGTTGAGGCGCGAGACAAGATCGTGGCAGGGGAGCAATCGCGAAAGCTCCGTGAATCCGACGATATCAGCGAATAGAACACTGACTTCGTCGTGAATCTGAGCAATCAGATCATTTCCCTTCTTCATCTCGTCAGCGATTGGTTCGGGCAGAATATTCAGCAGGAGTTTCTCGGCCCTTTGTTGTTCAGTTTTGGCCAGGGTCTCTGCTTGTATTCTGCGACCCATTTCCCTGTATGTACGTAAAAATGACTGATTGAAGGCTGACTCAACGTCGCTCAGTTCGTCATTCCCTCTCGCCGGCATCAGAATAGTTGTCGGATCGATCGAGCTGCCTTCCAGGAATGCGCGGCCTGCAAGGATGAGTCGCTGACGCAGCTCCAGCACCCTTGAGATCACCAGCCGATCAAGAATGAACATGGTTGCGAAGGTGAGGAACAATGCAATCCCAAGAACGATCAGCAGGATCTTTCCCACATAGCGAATCAGGCCGGCTTGCAATCCACTGGCGTCATGGCGAATCACGAGTCGAAGATCACCGCCACCGAGCTCCTGAGGGCTCCAGACGGCGTCATATCGTGTAGTGAATAGCACCCAGGAGGACGCGTTCCCTGTGGTTTTGTCGGTCCTGATTCCGGATGCCGGAGCTTCTCCGAAGCTGCCGAGGACAAGTCCGTCTGAATCCTTGAGAAGGCTGGCCCCCCGGATCGTGTGCACCATCGAAGGTGAGGCCAGTTCTTCAATGGCGGCAAGCAGTTCCGTTGCCGTGGTGTTCAATCCTTTGGCAACAATCCACTCAATCTTGGCATTGGTCAGTGCACGCATCTGCTGCTCCAGCCGTTCGGCCTGCCGCAGGACAGAGGGGATGAGCACGAGGGCTTCCACCAGGATGAAGTTGAGAAAGATCCAGAAGCTGATGCGGCGTGAGAGCCGTCCCTTGAGGTCAACACCAGTGATGACTTCACGCCACCAGGAGCGCACGGGACTCGCGAGTTGGCTCATCCTCACCAAGATCACCTGAACCCATCATGGTTGCCCTCCTGCGACCCGCAACCAGCTGAGAGGCGTCGGGCCACCCATGGCAATGTGGTGTCCCGATTTTCGCTGGCCGATGCTTTCCAGGACATGCCAGATCACGGCGGTCTCCAGCCTGGCTGTGATTGCCCTGACCGCTGTAGCCCAGCTCTGGATTCGCTCTGCAGAGCACAGGTTGCACTGGAGTTGCCTGCTCTATGCCTCCGGGGAGAGTCCCGGTGTCGTCACGAAATCGATTCAGACGGTCCTGCCAGGATTCAAGGCCAAGGGGAAGGAGTCGGTGAGTGGTGAACGCCTTTACCGGCTCTGTTCAACCGTGCTCGATTCGGTGGCCTGGTAGTCCAGCAGGCCAAAGACCCGGGGATCGCAGGAACTCAATCGCCGGCAGCGTGATAGCTGCTGCGCACCAGGGGGCCGCTGCGCACCTGCTGGAATCCGAGCCCGCGGGCGATCGCACCGAGCTCCTCGAACTCCTCGGGTGTCCAGTAACGGGCCACCGGCAGATGGGCGAGGGAAGGGCGCATGTACTGGCCCAGGGTGAGACGCTGGCAGTCGGCCCTGCGCAGGTCTTTCATGGCGGCCACCACTTCCTGCGCAGTTTCGCCAAGCCCCAGCATCAACCCTGACTTCGTCGGGATCTGGGGGGCCAGGTCCCGGGCAGCCGCCAGCAAGGCCAGTGAGCGTTCGTAGGTGGCTCCCCGTCGCACGTCGCCCTGCAGCCGTTCCACGGTCTCCAGGTTGTGGTTGAAGCAGGCGGGACCTGCAGCCAGCACGGTGGCGAGCCGCCGGCGCTGGGCGGCTTCGCCCTCACTGCGCAGGGCATGACCCCCCCAGAAGTCAGGGGTGAGCACCTCAATGGCGATCAGGGGGTTGCGGCGCCGGATGGCGGCCATGGTGCCGGTGAACAGCGCGGCGCCGTGGTCCGCCAGATCGTCGCGGGCCACGGCGGTGAGCACCACATAGCGCAGGGCCAGCTGCTCCACCGCCTCCGCCACCCGCTCCGCTTCCTGGGCATCGAAGGGCTCCGTCGGGCGGCCCTTCTCCACCTGACAGAAGGCGCAACTGCGGGTGCACACCGGTCCACCGAGCAGAAAGGTGGCGGTGCCGGCGGCATAGCACTCCCCTCGGTTGGGGCAGCGTCCCTCCTCGCAGATGGTGTGCAGCCGCTGCCCCTTGACCACGGCCTGCACCGTTTCCAGGGCCGAGGCGCTGCCGATCGGCCGGCGCAGCCAGGCCGGCAACCGTTCGGCGGGGGGGATGGCGCTGTATCGACTGATCGGGCGAACCATGGTGCTCACTCCATCCGGCGCCGGCCCTCGAGAGCGCGCGCCAGGGTGACGTCATCGGCATACTCCAGCTCACCGCCCACCGGCAGCCCATAGGCGATGCGGCTCACCAGGCAGAACGGCCGCAGCAGCCGGGCCAGGTAGAGGCTGGTGGTGTCCCCTTCCACGCTCGGCGGCAGGGCGAGGATCACCTCCGTCATCGCCTCGCGGTCCACCCGGTTCACCAGGGGCTGGATCTGCAGCAGTTCAGGCCCGATCCCATCCATCGGGGAGATCAGTCCGCCTAGCACGTGGTAATTCCCCTTGTATTCGCGGGTGCGCTCCAGGGCCAGGAGGTCGCGGGAGTCGGCCACCACACAGAGCTGGCCATTGCAGCGCTCGTCATTCCGGCAGATGTCACAGAGCGGATCGGCCGAAAGATGGAAGCAGCGGCTGCACTGACCCACCTGGCGGCGGGCAGCGGTCAGCGCATCGGCGAAGGCCTGCACCTGGTCTTCGGGCTGACGCAGCAGGTGCAGGGCCAGGCGCTGGGCGGTGCGCGGACCGATCCCAGGCAGGCGCTCGAACTGATCGATCAGCCGCGCCAGGGGCCTGGTGAAGCCGCTCAGGAATCCGCCGCAAGTGACGACAATCTAGGAGCGAGGCCACCGGCAACAATGGTGCCGGTGTGATCTCCCACCCTTCCCGCTTGCTCGGTTCCCCATGGCGCAGCGCCCCTCGTTCCCCTGGCTTCTTTCGGCGCGCCGGGGCCTGCTCGGTCTGCTGCTGGGCAGCCTGTTGCTGCTGGGAGGCCTGAGCGGTTGCAGCGCGGCGGCGGCCGGCCTGAATTCCTTTCAGAGCCCGGACGGGCGCTATGCCTTTCTCTATCCCACCGGCTGGACCCGGGTGGCGGTCAGCAATGGCCCCCAGGTGGTCTTCCACGATCTGATCAACAGTGACGAGACCCTCAGCCTGGTGATCTCGGAGGTGAACGCCACCAACGAACTGGAGTCTCTGGGCAGTGCCGTGGCGGTGGGCGAGAAGCTGGGCCGCATCGTGATCGCCCCCCAGGGCAGCGGCCGTGAGGCGGAACTGGTGGAGGCGCGCGAGCGGGAAGACGGCGGCCACACCTTCTACGACCTGGAGTACGCGGTGCACCTCGCTGATCGCGACCGCCACGAGCTGGCCACCGTGGTGGTCGACCGCGGTCGCCTCTACACCCTGGCGGCGAGCACCAATGAATTGCGCTGGCCGAAGGTGAAGGACCTGTTCCGCCAGGTGATCACCTCATTCACCCTGCAGATCTGAGGTTTGGCTGATGTGCTGGTCATCGGAGCCGGCCTGGCCGGCTCCCTGGTGGCCCTGGCCCTGGCCGAGCGGGGCGCAGCCGTGGAGCTGGTGGATCCGGGCCAGGGCTGCTC
>NZ_JAYGIA010000006.1:0-34135 GCF_034931165.1 Synechococcus sp. BA-124 BA4
TGGCCAGGCCGATCCCGCCGCCGCCCACCACCAGGGCATCCCCCTGCCAGTGCTCAAGCCCCTGGGGCTCCTCAGGGGCTCCAGCTCCCGAGGCTGGGGTCGACGACATGGGCAGGTCCAGAAGGGGAATGGCTCATGATGGCCCGATGGCACTGAGCATCGGCATCTACGGGCAAGGCGCTTGGGGCCGCGCCCTTGGCCAGGTGTTCCAGCAGGGCGGTCACCGGCTCAGGACCTGGTCGCGCCGTGACGGCGGTGAACCTGCCGCGCTGCTGGCGGATCAGGATGTGATCGTCTGCGCCATCGCCATGGCCGGCGTTCCGGAGCTCTCCCAGCGGCTCTCGTCCCACTGGCCCCCGGGGCTGCCGTTGATCAGCTGCACCAAGGGACTGAATCTTCAGCAGCGCCTCACCGCGTCCCAGCTCTGGCAGCGCTCGATCCCGTCGCTGTCCAGCCTGGTGCTCAGTGGACCCAACCTGGCCGGTGAGCTGCAGGGGGGGCTGCCGGCGGCCAGTGTGCTGGCTTCGCTTCACTCGGATCTGGCCCGGTCGCTGCAGCAGGACCTCAGCAGTGATCAACTCCGGCTTTACACCAACACCGATCCGATCGGCACCGAACTCTCCGGTGCCCTCAAGAACGTGATGGCCGTGGCGGCCGGTGTCTGCGATGGCCTGGGCCTCGGAGCCAATGCCAAGGCCTCCCTGCTCACCCGTGGGCTGGCGGAGATGGGCCGCCTCAGCCAGCAGCTGGGCGGCGACCCCGACACGCTCTACGGCCTGGCCGGACTGGGGGATCTGCTGGCCACGGCCAACAGCCGCCTCAGCCGCAACTATCGCTTCGGTCTGCACCTGGCGGAGGGACTCTCCGCCGAGGAGGCGATCCGGGTCATCGGGGCCACGGTGGAGGGCCCATCGACGGCCGTCGCGGCCCTGGCGCTGGGGGAGCAGGGCGGGGCCCGCCTGCCGATCTGCGCTCAGGTGGTCGGTCTGATCGAGGGACGCATCACCCCCTCCGAGGCGGTTCGTGCCCTGATGGAGCGGGATCTGAAACCCGAGGAACGATGAGCGACGGCGCTCTGCCGGCCGTACTGATCACCGCGTTCGCCGAGCGGCCACTCCAGGGCAACGGTGCCGCGGTGGTGGCCCTGGAACGTCCAGCCCCGGCCGACTGGATGCAGGCGGTCGCAGCCCAGCTGCGGCAGTCGGAAACGGCGTTCCTGCTGCCCCTGGAGACCCTCGTGCCTGCTGGTGAAGCCGCGGGCGGCTGGGCCCTGCGCTGGTTCACGCCCAGCTGTGAGGTCCCCCTCTGCGGCCACGCCACCTTGGCCTCCGCCCTGGCCCTTGGCCACTGGGGGCTGCTGGGGCCGGGGAGCTCCACCCGCCTGCACAGCCGCTCAGGGCCACTGCTGGTGAGTCTGAGCACGTCGAGTGGCGACCGCGCCCAGCTGGTCCTCCCCTCGGCGGGTCTCGAGCCTTCGCCCCTGCCCGTTGAGCCGGGTCCGTCGCTGCGGGGAACGCCGCTGCGCAGCTGGCGATCGAACCTGGGCTACTGGGTGGTCCTGATGCCACCGGACCACGACCTGGCCGGTCTTGATGGTGAGGCCCTCGCCGAGGAATTGCCCCCTGAGCTGCGGCGGGGCCTGGTGCTGATGCAGGCCTTGGCGGCCAGCGGCCGCTCCCCCTCGGTGCAGGGGTTGCCGGCTGACTACCAGTTGCGGTTCCTGGCACCGGGCCTCGGCATCCGTGAAGATCCGGTAACGGGATCGGCCCATGCCCTGGTGGCCCCATGGTGGTGTGATCAGCTGGGGCGCGAGCGGGTGGTGGGCTGGCAACCCTCCCCCCAGGGGGGCGGGATGGTGTGCGAACGGCTGTCTTCAGGCATGATCCGCCTGTCGGGTTCGGGTCAACTGCTGTGGGATGGCCGCTTGAGCGCTGGTGTCGACGCTGGAGAAGCCGGGGACTGGAGCTGCTGTCTGCCCGGCCCGGGCTGAACCGTGTTCTGGTCACCGCACCGCTGAGCGTTGTGGCCCTGGGCCTTGGCTTCCTGGCCCAGCAGGCGTTCACCGAGCCTCGCTCCAGCCTCGATGCGAAGGTGATGGAGGCTCTGTTGCCGGCCACCGCTGCCGACGACCCCGACCGTCAGGCCGAGGCCCGGCAGCTGCAGGAGATCCAGGCGCGCCGAGCCGACGCAGCCCTCTCTCCACCCTCCTCCGGGACGGCCGCCGCCGGCGACCTGGCCCTGGCCGAGCCAGCCGCTGGCCGGCCCGTTCCTCTGGAGGCGCGGGTGGCTCTGCTGCGTCAGGCGGGACGGCCCACGCTCTCGGCCATGGGCCCCTGGCAACTGCTCGACGGCGAGGGCCGGGTGCTGCTCCGCGGGGGCGCCGGTGAGTCCGTGGACTGGAGTCGTCAGACCAGCGCTGATCTCTGGCTGGAGAGTGCAGGCGGCCAGGCCTTGCTGGTCAACGGATTGCCCTATGAAGGCCGACTGCGGCTGCTGCGGGAGGGTGGTGGCATCACACCGATCAACCATCTGCCGCTGGAGCGGTACATCGCCTCGGTGGTGGGGGCTGAAATGCCCAGTTCCTGGTCGATGGAGGCGCTCAAGGCCCAGGCGGTGGCCGCGCGCTCCTATGCCCTGGCCCATCTGGCCCGGCCCGCCAACCGCTACTGGCATCTGGGCGACACGACCCGCTGGCAGGCCTACCGGGGACTGGAATCGGTCACGGCCCGGACCCGGGAGGCCACCGAACGCACGAATGGCCTGATCCTGAGCTATCAGGGGGGCATCGTCGAGAGCCTCTACGCCGCCAACTCCCAGATCACCCTGGAGGCCCATGGGCACCTGGGGGCCAGCATGAGCCAGGAGGGTGCCCAGCAACTGGCCAGTCAAGGCATGCGCTACAACCAGATCCTTGGTCACTACTACCAGGGGGCATCCCTGGCGCGGTTGCAGATCGGTGGAGCGAGCTGAGCGCTTCTGGGCCGAAGCTCTCGAGCGCAGCCGTCATGCTCTGGTGAGCGGCAGCCTCGTTCCCCTGGAGACCGAGCTGATCCCCCCCCGGGGCTGGGAACCCTTCCAGCTCCGCCGCCTGCTCTCCGCCACCCCGAAGCACCTGGGGGCCCAGGGGCCGAAGCCCAACCCCTTCCGACCCTGGGATCCGCACCTGCAGGTACGCCTGCTGGGACGCCGTCATCTGCTGCTGCTCAACAAGTACCCCGTTCAGGCAGGCCATGTTCTGCTGATCACCCAGGGCTATGAGCCCCAGTCGGGCTGGCTCGGGGAGGGCGACTGGGCGGCGGTGGCCCGGGTGGATGCCGACACCGGCGGGCTCTGGTTCTTCAACAGCTGTGCCGAGGCCGGGGCCAGCCAGCCCCACCGCCACCTCCAGCTGCTTCCGCGCCATGGAGACGAGGTGGTCTGTCCGCTGGATCAGCTCCTGCGGGCCCAGCTGGCTGGAGAGGACCGGCCCTGGCCCTGGGCCTACAGACTCAGCCCCCGCATGCCCGGCGATGGGGCCGAAGCCCTGTTGTCCACTTACCACGCCCATGCCCAGTCCCTCGGTCTCGGCGAGCCCGCCAGCGACCCCAGGCCCCGCCATCCCTACAACCTGATCTTCACGGATCACTGGTTCCTGACGGTGCGGCGGGTGCGGGAGCACGTGGCGGGCTTCAGCGTGAATGCTCTCGGGTTCACCGGTTACCTGCTGCTCAGCGAGCGCTCGGAGTTGGCCTGGCTGCAGCGTGAGGGGCCCTGGGCCCTGCTGCAGGCGGTGGCGGCGAGGGGCTGAGACCCCAGACCCCAGACCGGACGCTGGCTCGCATCGCCTCCGAGCCGATCAGATCGACTCGGCCCGGGTCGGCTCGCCGCTGATCGGTCGCCGCGAACGTTCCGTGATTTCACGGTTGCCGGACCCTGCCGATGGGTCCGTATCTGGAAAGGGGGCAGCGACCGACCGTCGGCGCTCCCTGATCCGGCTCCCTCTACATCCACCTGTCTCGACTGCGATGACCAGTGCTTCCCTGCTTCGACCCCGCTCCAGCCGCCCTGTCCTGAGCCGCGCTCTGCGCCAGCGCAACGACAGGGTGGCCCGACACCTGGAGCTGGTGCGACCGATCGCGCACCACTACAGCTCCCTCTGTCGTGAAGGTCGCGACGATCTCACCCAGGTGGGTCTGCTGGGCCTGCTCAGGGCGGCCGAGTTGTTTCAGAGCGACCAGGGCACACCGTTCGAGGCCTTTGCCCGCCATCACATCCGCGGGGCCATCCTCCACTACCTCCGCGACCAGGCGCCGGTGATCCGGTTACCCCGGCGTCAGCGGGAACTGGAGGACCGTGTGCGCCGGCTTCAGCAGAGCCAGTCCCTGGCCAACGCCAGCCTGCACACGCTGCTGGGCCTGAGCGAGGTCCAGTGGCAGCGCTTCGAGCAGCTGCGCCAGATGGACAGAACGGTGAGCCTGGAAGGGGAGGAGGAGCGACTCGCCGCCGCCGAGCCCGAGACGGAGGAGGTCCCCGGAGACGGCGAGGCCGGTGAGCGGATCATGGCGCTGCTGGCCCAGCTGGAGCATCGCCAGCGCACCGTCGTCAGGGAGGTGGTGCTGGCGGGAGCGAGCCTCAGGGCCACGGCCCGCAAGATGCAGGTCAGCCCGATGACCGTTCACCGCCTGCTGGCCCGGGCGCTGGAGACCTTGAGACAGCGCCTGGACGGGGAGGGGTTGGGCTTCAGCCCTGCTCCTGGCTCCCATCGCGGACCATCTGCTTCTCCAGCGTGCTGATCGCGGCATTCACCGCAGCCAGTTGCCGCTCGACCCCGTCCCGCCAGTAGGTGAGCATGTGCAGCTTGCGCTCCTGATGCTGACGGCGGCTGGCTGCGGGGTCGCAGCCGGAAGCACCGAAGCAGGGCAAGGGAGGAAACATGAGAAAATGTCACGTGTACGGACGGTTCTAGCGAGCGGTCCACCCCTGATGCGCCGTCTCCTGTTCACGGGGCCGCGACGCAGGTGCCGGCGAGACCTCCCTCCAGTCAAGGGCCCTGCCCCAGCGGACTCAGGAGCGACGTCCTCAAAACCGCAACGCAGTCCCAGTTGAGATTCAGGGTGCGAACATTAGGTCCCATTGGTCTCACTGCAGTTGCCGCCTTCTCCGGCACGGCCGGCGCGGTTCTGGAAGCACCTGTTGCCAGGGCCACCTACGTCCCGCTGATGGCTGGACAGGCCGCGCGTCCCCTCCAGGGGCGTTTCAACTCCGTGCCGGTGCTCCACTCCAACCAGCCGGAGGAGGTGTTCGGCCCCGGCATTCTGGTGAACACGGCCCCTGGATCGGCGGTGGCCAGGGAAACCGGCCAGAGACTGCGCAATGCCGACTTCACCTTCAACGGTGAATTCGGTCTGCACATGCATCACAAGTATTACCCCGAGGATGCCACCCGCCTCGGCTACGGCCTGGTGCGCGGACAGCTCACACTGGCCACGATCGTGATGAACCCCGGCTCGAGGCCGGTCACGCTCGAATTCGACCGCGGGGCCGTGCGCAACAGCTTCGAGGCGCCCTACCTCGCCAACCATCTGATGGGGGTCAAGCCCCTGGGCCCCAGGCCCTGGAACACGGGGCCCGGCGACGCCACTGCGGTGATCATGCTGCGCAACCAGCTCGACTCGAAGCTGCCAGAGCGCATCACCATCCCCGCCAACAGCCGGGTTGTTCTGTTCCACACCCAGCTTCCTGCCCGTGGCATCGCCAACGGCCTGCTGAGCGGACGCAGTGATGGTCCCTTCCAGATGGCGGTGGTGGCCGCGGAGGACCCCCGCACCGAGGCCGATCTGTTCGCGGTTCTCGATCAAGGGGTGCTGGCCCCGGGCCGCACCTACCTGAGCATGCTGCCTCAGATCCAGAACCGGCAGGTGTTCTCCCGCGTTGGTGGAGTGGCTCTCGGCGATGCCTTCCAGGCCAGCATCAGCCACGATCTGAGTCAGGCCTCCCTGCATGTGCCCTTCACCAGCACCAACCGCCACCATTTCGGCACCGGTGAGATCCAGGTGAATGCCCTGGCCAGCCGCATGATCGATTCGTCCCTCGACAACGTGGGCACCTACGGCGTGCGCTTCGCCGTCGAGCTGAACCTGAAGGGCTCAGGTCCCTATGAACTGGTCTTCAGCCACCCCACGGCCAATGGCCGTCAGTTCACCGCGTTTCGCGGATCGATCGGCATCGAAACCGACGAGGGGTATCGCGAAGTCCATGTGGGCATGCGCTCCGGTGAAAGTCTCTCCCTGACCCCGTTGGTTCTGCGCCCCGGCGCCAACAACCGCGTCAAGGTGAGCATGGTCTACCCAGCCGATGCCACGCCGGGCCATCTGCTCAGCGTGGTGCCGTCCTATCAGCTTGCCCAGCTGCGCGAGCGTGAGCGCCAGGTTGAGATCGCCCGCGCGGCCGCTGCCGAAGCGGCGGCCGCCAAGCGCAGGAGCACTCCTGCCGCCCCCCCGCCGTCGGTGGCGGGTGCTCAGCGCGCTCCAGCTCCCGCCGCCGCCGTCCCACCGGCCACCCCCGTCCGTCGCCCCACCAGACCGGCCACTGCCCGGCCCACTCCCCCGCCGCCGCTGCCCAGACCGGCGATCGTGCCGGCCTGGTTGCCTCCCCTGCCTCCGATCCGGCTGCTGAACCGGGCGCCTGCGGGCCAGCCCGCCGTCGCGGAAGTGCCCGTGGGCACATCCGCCCCGGCTTCCCCCCAGGAGACTCGGATTCTGCGGGATCGCTACGACGAGGCCGCCGATGCCCAGCAACGCTTCCTCAGGCAGTTGATGGGCCGTTAAGCCCGACCTGATCAGGTTGCCGTGCCTCCCGACGACACGAAAGCGGATCGCCAGAGAATTCAGCTGATCCTGCCCGTCGCGCAGGTGGCTCAGATCGATGAGCTGTGCAGACAGCTTGGCCACCGCAGCCGCGGTGCCCTGCTGGAGCGTCTGCTGGATGATCTCTTCCCCAGCGCCGATGGTCTGGACGAGGAGCGGGATGAGGAGGGCTCCGGCGAGGAGGAGGAGCTGGATGCCTGCCGGGCCCTGGTGCTGGTCACTGGACAGGGGGGCGAGCTTCTCTCCGGCGATGCCGCCGATCGGCAATCTGATCCTGGCGATGAGCCCTTGCCGGAGCTGCTGGCCAGGGTCCCCCGTCACGAGCAGCCGAGGGAGCCGCGAGAGGCCACGGGGGGGGGGACCGGGATCGATCTGCCTGGCTTCGTGCGGCAGTCGTCGGCGCGCCTGAGGCGCAGCCTGCACCCCCGCCCCACCGCGGCTGGTGAACCGCTGCCTTCGGTGGAGGCCGCCGAACTGGATCAGGCCTTGCTCGCTGCCGATGAGCATTGGCTCAACCTCTACGGCACGGTGGCGAATGAGGCGGTACTGGAAGCCGCCATGCTCTGGCTGGCCCGCGACATCTGGGCGCAGTCGGATCAGTCGGAGGGGCGGCCCTTCACCTGGGCTCTGATGGAGCAGTGGATCAGCGGCTTCGTGAGTGGCTGGCCACCGGGACCGCCCGGGTTCAACCGAGTGATCGTGGCCGCTGGCCTGCTGGAGGATCCGTTCAGCACCGGCACTCTCACCTTGCGGGTCCCCACCTTGATTCGCCGTTTCGTGCACCGCTTTCGCCGGCGTCGCCAGGGAACGTCCTTCCAGACTCTCGAGCACACGATGACGCTGCAGGGTGCCTTGAAGGTGCTGGCCCTGCCAACGGCGCCGGGTCACCAGCTCAGCCTCAACCAGATTCGGGAGGCCTACCGCGAACAGGCCATGAGCCACCATCCCGATTCAGGAGGGAGTGCCGACGCGATGCGCCGCCTCAACGAGGCCTATCAATTGCTCAAGGAGCTCTACCGACGGCCAGCCTGAACAGCACACTGCCTGGTGTTGCAGTTGTCTCGTCTGTGACACTAGGCTGGACCTGTCTGGAGTCCAGGATAAGACTAAAGAGTCATTCTGCGTGGCGATGCGCCTGAGCTGGAAGAACCGTCTCAGGCTGATGGTTCGCCTCCCAGTCGTCGCCGGCTCGGCGGGGCTCGATCGACGGGTTCCGCTCAGGTCGGCAGCGGCTCCTGTCCAATCGCATCTGGACAGGGAGTCCAGGGCCCCTCACGCCGCTGAAAAGACAGTGACAGCCTTGTCTGGCCTTTTCGCGTACCTGCTGTAGACACAGGTACGCCATTGATTCTGTCTGCAGGGGGACTGCAGCACTCCTGAGGTGGCGCCGAAATCACCTGTTTCGGGGCAGACAGGGTTCTGATTCCCATCTGTCGCAGATGAGAGCCATCACCAGACCAGAAACGGGTCTCAGCCTGGTCGAGAGAGTCTATTACGGGACGCAGAATAGGTCTTGCTCCTGGACGTGTACGAGAGTGATGAATCTGGTTCGATTGCAGCTCGGCCAGGTCGCGGCGCGCCCGTTGATGACGGCGTCGGGACCTGGGGTCGACGCCCTCCAGCCCTGAGTTCACCCCGCTGCAGCGGTTGCAGGACTCATGCCTGTGTCTCTCCGTAAGACCTGGTTTTGGTCTCAGGCGAGACAGTCTCGACAGAGCTTGAGAGGGTGCCGTGGAGACAGCTGGCCTTCCCGCACTGGCTGTCGTTGGTGTCCCGCTCTCATGGGACGTCCGGCCCGGAGGGGCGGAAATCAATCTCTTAAGTCGCTTTTGGGTCCATGTACGGGACTCAGTAATGGACCAGAGTGAGACATATTCGTCGACTCCATCGGCCTCAGGTCTGCTGGCCAAGCCACGGTGCCTGTTCCGGGCTTCAAGTCCCTTGGTCAACCGACACTGGCGTTGTCGTTCCGATCGCCGCTCAGAACGGGCTCAATCCAATGGGGAACCAGTTTCGGACAACGGTTCAGTAGAACTGGTCCGGCACAACCGTTGAGGATTCGAGTCCGAACGAAGACCGTGGGCTCCCTCCGGGCTCAGCCTGGTGTCTGCATGCCCTGGATCAGGTAGTCGAAGTAGGGAGCGGTATTGGCGGCATCATCGGTGCCGAGCAGGGCCAGGGAGGCCTCTTTGAGGGTCCGCATGCTCTCGACCATGCCAGCCATGGGGACGCCGAGGCTGTTGTACATCTCGCGGGCCCCGTTCAGGCCGATCTCCTGGATCTTCTCGGTGCTGCCGGCCAGCACGCCGTAGGTGACCAGGCGCAGATACCAGCTGAAGTCACGAAGGCACTGGGCCCGTTGCTTCTGACCGTAGGCATTGCCCCCCTGGGCAACGTATTCCGGTTTGCGGGAGAAGAGGAGGCGGGCCGCCTCGTCGACGATCTTCTTCTCGTTCTCCGCCAGGGCGCGGGCCACGCGGATGCGCTGAGCACCGCCGGCGAGGTACTGCGCCATCGAGCGGAGCTCTCCGCCGCTGGGATACCGCAGCTGATCATCGGCTTGGAGGATCAGATCCCGAACGACGCTCATCGAGGACACCAGGCGCCAGATCAGTTTATCGATCCGGGAACCCCCTTGCCGAAGGACGTCTTCAGATGTAACGCCCCTTTGCATCTAGGGTTTGCTCAACGTCCAACAGTGCTCCGATCCCCATGGGACTTCCCTTGCCGGTCCCAGGTACGGACCTGGATCTGTGCATCTCCGGCCTCAACCACCACGGTCAGGGGGTGGCGCGCATCGCCGCCACGGAGGATTCGGCTCCCGACCTGGTGGTCTTCGTTCCCGATGCCCTGCCGGGGGAACAGGTGCGGGCCAGGGTGCACCACAAGGCCCAGCGCCATCTGGTGGCCCACCCTCTCGAGCGGCGCAACGACGCCCCCGAGCGGCGGCAGCCCCCCTGCATCCTTGCCTCCGACTGCGGCGGTTGCGGCGTGCAGCATCTCAGTGACCACGCCCAGTTGGTCTGGAAGCAGGATCTGGTGCAGCAGGCCCTGCGCCGCATCGGTGGCCAGAGCCTGGAGGTGGAGCCGATCCTGGCCTCAGCCACTCCCCTGGGCTACCGCAACCGCACCACGATTCCCCTGGAGCGCTCCCCGGATGGGCAACTGCGGGCCGGTTTCTACCGCAGCGGCACCCACCGGATCGTGAACATGAACCGCTGCCCGGTGCTCGATCCCCGCATCGATCGCCTGATCGCCCCACTCAAGCGCGATCTCGAGCAGAGCGACTGGCCGGTGGATGTCGATCTCACCGAGGGTGGTGGCCTGCGCCACCTGGCCCTGCGGGTGGGGCACCACAGCGGTGAAGTGCTGCTGACGCTGATCAGCAGCCACAGCGACCTGCCTGACCTGACGGCCATGGCGGAGATCTGGATGGAACGCTGGCCGGAACTGGTGGGCGTTGGCCTCAACATCCAGCCCCTGCCCACCAACACCCTGATGGGGCCGCGCACCCTCGAGATCGCGGGCCGCCCATGGCTGACCGACAGCTTTGCAGGCCTCGAACTGCGGATCGGTCCCGACACCTTCTTTCAGGTCCACACCGCCCAGGCCGAGCGCCTGGTGCCTCTCCTGATCGAAGCCCTCCGTCCGGCCCCTGGCCGTCGTCTCGTCGATGCCTACTGCGGCATCGGCACCTTCAGCCTGCCCCTGGCCGCCGCCGGCGCCCGGGTGCTGGGCCTGGAGCAACATCCTTCCAGCGTGGATCAGGCCCGGCTCAATGCCGGCCTCAACGGGCTCAATGGCCTCACTCTCGAAGCCGCCGACGTGGCTCAGGCCCTGCCCGATGCCCTCGAGAACGCCGACGGGTTGCTGCTGGATCCGCCCCGCAAGGGTCTGCCTGAGCGGGTCTGTGACGCGATCCTGGCCGCTCCGCCCGAGCGGGTGGCCTACCTGAGCTGCAATCCCGCCACACTCTCGCGTGATCTGGCCAGGCTCACGGCAGCGGGAACCCTGCGCCTGCTGCGGGTTCAGCCGATCGATTTCTTCCCCCAGACCCAGCACGTCGAAGCCCTCGCCGTGCTGGAGCGCACCTGGGAGACCCCCCCTGAGTCCTAGGAGCGTCTGGCGGCCCCGAACTGCTTCTGAAGGGCGCCGAGGATCGTCGTGTGGGCCTGCTCCACCTCCGCTTCGGTGAGGGTGCGGCGAGGATCGCGGTAGCGCAGGCGGAAGGCCTGGCTGGCGTTGCCCGCCTCCACCTGGCTGCCCTGATAACGATCGATCAGCTCAGCCGATTCCAGCAGGGGTTTGCCTGCCTTGCGGATCGCATTCAGCAGTTGAGCTGCGGTGACGGCATCGGGAACCACCAGGGCCAGGTCTCGCTCGGAGGCCGGCACGGTGGCGAAGGGCGTGAACGACGGCTGCCAGCGGTTGCGCCGGGTGGCCGCGCTCAGCAGCGGCGCCAGGGTGAGCTGGAACACATGGGTGGCCTCAGGCAGATCAAGGTCGTCGGCCCGCTGCGGATGCAGCTGGCCGAACCAGCCGGTCACCCGGCCCTCCACCAGCAGCTCCGCGGCCCGGCCCGGATGGAGCAGGGGATGACCACTGCTGGCCCTGTCCTCGCAGGGAATTCTCAGGGCGGCCAGGGCCCGCTGCAGGACACCGCGCGCTTCGAAGTAGTCGAGGCTGCGCGCCTTGCCGGCGCTGCTCCAGAGTTCCGAGCGCCGCTCGCCGCAGATCACTCCGGCAAGCTCGGTCCGCTCGAGCAGGTTCTCTGCCTCGCTCTGGAAGACACGACCGATCTCGAAGGCCCAGAAGCCCGGCATCGAGGCCTGCAGGTTGCGCCGGGCCGCCAGCAGCAATTCATCGAGCAGGCTGTCGCGCAGGTGGCCGTAGTCGGTGAGCAGGGGGTTGGTGAGCCCCAGCCGCGGAGCGTGCTCGATCAGGCCCTGGGCCGGCACCAGGGAGAAGGCACAGGTTTCCTGCAGGCCCGCGTGGCAGAGGGCCTGCCTCAGCCAGCGCTCCGCCTGCTGGCTGGAGTCGAGCCCCCCCGGTTCGATCGGATCGGGCAGATGGCTCGCGAAGTGGTCATAGCCCACCAGGCGGGCCACCTCCTCGATCAGATCCACCTCCCTGGTGAGGTCCATCGAGCGGGAGGGGGGCACGGTCACCAGCCAGCCCTCGCCGTCGGTTTGCAGACCGCAGCCCAGGGCCGTGAGGGTCTGCTCGATGCGGCCGTCATCGAGGTCCTCGGCCTGGCCGTCCACCAGCACCGGACCGAGCAGGTTGTGCAGGGCATCCCGGCGCAGGCGCAGGGGAGCGGTCGGCTGCTGGGGGCGCTGGTGCAGCCAGCGGCCCTGCACCCGGGCGCCGGTGAGCTCCTGGAGCAGCTGAACGGCCCGGTCGGCGGCCGTCAGGGTGACTTCCCGGGGCAGGCCCTTCTCGAAGCGGGCACTGGCCTCGGTGCGCAGGCCGACGCTGCGGGCACTGCGCCGCACGGCCTCGGGGCTGAACATCGCCGCCTCCAGCCACAGGGCCTCGGTGTCGGCCTGCACCGCCGATCCGGCGCCGCCGATCACGCCGGCCAGGGCGATCGGCTGACCGACGTAGGTCACCACCAGGGCTTCGGGGCCGAGTTCATGGCTGGTGCCGTCGAGGGCAGCAAAGGGTTCGCCTGCCTCGGCGGGGCGCAGTCCGAGGGCCGCCGGGTCGGCCGGCCGACCCCCTGGAACCGTCAGGCGGTCCTGATCGAAGGCATGCAGGGGCTGACCGGTTTCCAGCATCACCAGATTGGTGATGTCGACGACGTTGTTGATCGGCCGCAGGCCGGCCCGCTCCAGGCGGCGCTGAAGCCAGGCGGGTGACGGCTCCACCCGCACGCCGGAGAGGGCCGTGAGGCTGTAAAGCCCGCCGGCTTCGATCGCCGCGGCGCTGGCCGGATCCACCGGCAGGGGGTCGCTGGGGATCACCGGCGCTGCGGGGGGGAGGCTGAGATCGCCGCCGGTGAGGGCCGCCACTTCCCTGGCGATGCCCAGCATCGAGAGTCCGTCGGGGCGGTTGGCGGTGATCGCCAGCTCCAGCACCTGGTCGTCGAGGCCGAGGGCCGCCGCCACTGGGGTGCCCAGGGCCGGCACCTCCTCCAGCAGCTCATCGAGGACGGCGATGCCCTCGGAACTGTCGGCCAGACCTAGTTCCCTGAGGGAACAGATCATGCCGGTGCTGGCCACCCCCCGCAGTTCACTGGCCTTGATGGTCAGATCCACGGCGCTGAGATGGGCGCCCACCAGAGCCACGGGCACGTGGATGCCGGCGCGCACGTTGGAGGCCCCGCAGACCACCTGCAGCAGCGTTCCGGCAGGACCGGTCGGAGTCACCCTCAGCTGACAGACGCTCAGCCGGTCGGCATCGGGGTGGGGGTGCCTGTCTTCCACATACCCCACCACCACACCTTCGGCCTGGCTGGCGAGGTCGTCGATCGCCTCCACCTCGAAGCCGGCGATCGACAGACGCTCAGCAAGTTCCTCGACTGGACCATCGCAGGAGACCAGTTCCCGCAACCACTGGAGCGAGACCCGCATCCGCCTGCATCGATCAAGGCAGAGATCCTAAGGATCGGAATGCCGGAGGCCGGGAGGGTAAGGTGTCGGATTGTCATTACGCCTCGCCTCAAGCGGCGCACGTCCTTCCCATGGCCAAGAACAAGGGCGTCCGGATCGTGATCACTCTCGAGTGCACCGAATGCCGGTCCAATCCCGCCAAGCGCTCTCCTGGAGTGTCCCGTTACACCTCCCAGAAGAACCGCCGCAACACCACGGAACGGCTGGAGCTGAAGAAGTTCTGCCCTCACTGCAACAAGAGCACGGTCCACAAAGAGATCAAGTGAGGTCCCCGGGTCGCCGTCATCGGCGCTGACCCCTGCAGCTCGTCCTTCATTCCCCTGTCCGTTTTCGCCCACTCATGTCCAGTTCCTTTTTCAAGAAGCGCCTCTCACCGATCAAGCCGGGTGATCCGATCGACTACAAGGATGTCGATCTGCTCAAGAAGTTCATCACCGAGCGCGGCAAGATCCTTCCCCGCCGCCTCTCGGGTCTCACCGCCAAGCAGCAGCGCGATCTCACCAACGCGGTCAAGCGGGCCAGGATCGTGGCTCTGCTTCCCTTCGTGAACCCCGAAGGCTGAGCGACCCTTTCCCTGCCCCAGCGGAGCATGGCGTTTGCAACCGGGTGATCTCGTCGGTCTGATCGGCTCGAAGGGGCCTGAACTGGCTGTGATCGAGGCCATCAACGGCAGCCGTGCCCGTCTGAGGGCCGGCTGGGACGCCAGGTCCCAGGTCATCCCCATGCGTCAGCTCGATCTGCTGGCCTCGCTGCCGGGAGTTCACGAGCCGCCCTCCCGCCTGGATCAGCCCCCCTGGCACCTGGCCCCTTCCGACCTGGTGGCCGCGGCTCCCGTCCGCCGCGACCTGGGAGCGGCCTGGCTTCTGCTGGTGGAGGCCCCCCCGGAGGAGGGGGTGAGTCTGGAGGAGTTCACCGAACTGGTGGCCGGCGGCGACCGTCCGGCCGCCCGGGCCGCCTGCTGGTTCTGGTTGCATCAGGGTGAGCAGCACCTGTTCCGCTGGCGCCAGGGCCGGGTGCACCCCCGTTCCCTCCGCGATCTGCGCCAGCTGCGTCATGACCGGCACCGTCAGGCGCTGGACGAGAGGCGGGTGCAGCACTGGCATCGTCTCCTGAGCCAGCGCAGCCCCTTCGATCCCTCCGCGCTCGATCCAGCCCAGACCCAGCAGCTGCGGCAGTTGCTGGCCTTCGCCGCCGGGGAGATCGAGGAGTTGCGCGATCCGGAGCTCCGCCGGGGCCTGCAGGCGGCGCACTGCAGCGCCGAACCCGGTGCAGTCCGTCGCCTGCTCGTGGACCTGGGCCAGTGGCAGCCCCATGCCCTGCCGTCGCTGCGCAGCACCGTCTGGGAGAAGGGGTTCGATCCTGTTCTGCTGGCCGAGGCCGAACGCTTGCTGGCTCAGGCCGACCTGGAGCAACCCGGCGACGAGAGCCGCCGCGATCTCACCGCCCTGCGCAGCTACACCATCGATGACGCCGACACCGAGGAGATCGATGACGCCGTCTCGCTGGAGCCCCTGGGCGGGGGCGGCCTGCGGCTCTGGGTTCACATCGCCGATCCCGGGAGACTGGTGGCGAGCGGCTCTCCCCTCGACCTGGAGGCCCGGCGGCGTGGCTCCAGCCTGTACCTGGCCTCCGGGGTGGTGCCGATGTTCCCCCTGCCCCTGGCGGTCGGGCCGTTCAGCCTGCGCCAGGGACAGCGCTGTCCCGCCTGGAGCTGTGCGGTGGAGCTGTCCGAAGACGGCAGCGTGGCCCGCCATGAGCTCGTGCGCAGCTGGATCCGCCCCACCTACCGCCTCACCTACGGCGACGGCGATGCCCTGATCGATCTGGCTCCCCCCGAGGAACCCGATCTGGCCCGGTTGCAGGGGTTGCTGGAGCGCCGCCGCCGTTGGCGCGAGGCCCGCGGCGCCCTCTCGATGGAGCAGAGCGAGGGGCGGATCCGCTGCCGGGGCGACCACCCCGAACTGGAGATCACCGATCCCTCTCCGGCGCGGGCTCTGGTGGCCGAAGCGATGATCCTCGCGGGTTCCGTGGTGGCCACCCACGCCGCCGACCTTGGGCTGGCGATGCCGTTCCGCGGCCAACCCGTGAGTGAGTTGCCGCCCGAGAGTGAGCTGGAGGCTCTACCGGCAGGACCTGTCCGCAACGCCGCCCTGCGCCGCTGCCTCAGTCGCGGCAGCACAGGCGCTGCGGTGAGCCCCCATTTCAGCCTGGGGCTGCCGGCTTACGTGCAGGCCACCTCGCCGATCCGCCGTTACGCCGATCTGGTGGCCCAGCGCCAGCTGGCCGCCACCCTCTCCGCTGAGGAACCCCTGGATGAAACCCAGATGGGGGAGTTGCTCGAGGAGCTCGACCGTGTGATCCGTGAAGGCATTCAGATCAGCCGCGAGGATCAGCGCCACTGGCAGCAGGTCTGGTTCGAGGAGCATCGCGGCGAGCACTGGCCGGCTGTGTTCCTGCGCTGGTTACGTCCCCAGGATCGCCTGGCGCTGGTGCATCTGGAGTCCCTGGCGATGGACCAGGCCGTGCGCGCTCCCGAGTCGTGTCAGCCGGGGGATGCGCTCACGGTTCAGGTCCAGCTGGTGGACTCCCTCTCCGATCTGCTGCGGCTGGAAGCCCGTTAGGTCAGACCCGATTCCGGCACCAGCCGTGACACCCGCAGCCAGGGGCCCCAGGGATTGGCGACACCGACCAGGCGTACGCGCCGGGGCGACTCCTGAAGGCGCAGCCAGTGGTGCAGGCCTGGCTCCAGGGTGATCAGCGGCCAGGGACGGCCAGGGCCCTCGAGGCTGTACCCCCCGGTGCCATCAGGCACCAGGGTGCCCGCGAAGACCTGTTGATGGGGTTCGGCCGGGGCCTGGAAGGGGCCCGGAGGCTCACTGCCGGCCAGGGTCCCCCGCGGCAGCAGCAACCCTGGATCCTGCAGGGCACGGCGCTGGCGGTCCTTCCATTCGGGATGGTGCCAGGGGGTGTCCCACAGGGGCATCGGTCCTGCCGGCGCCGCGGGATCGCTGATCAGGGCCTCCTGCAGGAGCCGCACGTCGAGGGCGGCCGGCGCCCTTCCGGAGCTGACGCAGAGGGCTGCCGCTGCTCCGGCGGCCTGGCCGATGTTGAGGATCAACGGTTGCAGACGGGTGGCGCCGTTGGCCATGTGGCTGCAGCTGATGGCCTTGTCCGCGGCCAGCAGGTTGTCGCACTCGGCGCTCACCAGCGCCCCGTAGGGAACCATGAACGGGGTGCCGCTCCAGCGGCCACCCCAGCGACAGCTCTTCGGGGCCAGGGGCCAGTCCTCGCCGGGGTAGTGGTGATCATTGGCGTAGTTGCCCACCGCGATGGCGCTGCAGCGGCCCTCCTGATCGAATGGGATCGGCCCGATCCAGGCCCCGTCGTCGTCGGAGGTGTTCTTGGCGCCGGCAGGGATCAGGGGAAGCAGATCCTGCTCCAGCACCAGGCGCTGGCCCACCAGCCGCCGGCCTTCCCGCCAGTAGGGCATCAGGGCCAGGGCCGATGGCCCAGCCAGCGCCGAGCGGTCCCCGGTGCCATCGGGGAACACTCGGGCCGGTTGCAGCCAACCGCCGGAGGCTTCGCTCAAAGCAGCGAGAAACGCCAGGCTGTGCTCCTGCATGGCTCGCTCCAGCTCGGCCTGGCCGGTGCAATCGGCCTGGAAGGCACGCTCCAGGCCAACGTGCCAGTCGTTGCCGTGCAGGGGCCAGTTGAGCATCACCAACCCGCCGGGCAGGCGGCCGTAGCTGAGGGTGCGCTCCAGGCCGAACGACTCGGTGGCCCGCTCGAACGGGGCGGCCGGCACGGCTCCGTCCTGGCAGGACCCGGCCGATTCCTGGCCCAGCACCACCCAGGTGGGGGACTGAACGGGCTGGTGGCGGAAGAAGGGGTCCGTCTTCAGACGCTCGCGGGTCGGTGCGCTGGGCTCACCCCAGTCGTCGCTGGCCTCCCAGCCCAGGCGGAAAGGCACCTCCGCCAGGGGCAGAAGATCGCCGCGATCACTGCCGTCGATGGCGAGCTGCAGGGCCAGCCGCACCCGCTCCCCCTCGTGGTCCAGCACCATCGCCGTGAGCCGGGAGCCGGAGCGCTCCAGCTGTCGCAGCCGGCAGCCGCTCCACCAGCGCAGCCGGGGCTCCGCCGTCACCCAGTTCCGCAGGACCCGCTCGGCGCTGGCGGGCCGCCAGCCGAAACAGCTGACCCAGTTGTGGTCGAGACCCTCGGGCTCCTCGCGCTGCAGGGCCCGCAGCAGCGCACCCCAGAGGCCGCTCTGCCAGGGACTGAGTTCATTCCCATCCGGGGCGCAGACCCCTGCCGCACTCACCATGCCCCCCAGCCAGGGCCCCGGGGTGAGCAGGAGGGTGTCGGCGCCGCCCCGGGCGGCCTGCAGGGCGGCGGTCACCCCGCCACTGCCGCCACCCCAGACCACCACGTCCGCCTGATCGTCTCGTGCTCCCATCGGGGTGGCTGTCTCCACGACCCCGATTGTGCCGATGCACCGGTCCGCCGCTGACCGGGGGAGGATCCCGGAGAGGCACTCGGTAGGATCCGGCCCCGGCGCAGGGCCGCTCTGGCGGCGCAGCGGGCCCTTCACCACCGCCGATGACTTACACCCTCACCACTCCGCTCTATTACGTCAACGACAAGCCCCATCTCGGCAGCGCTTACACCACGCTGGCCTGTGATGCCCTGGCCCGCTTCCAGCGACTCATGGGGCGGAAGGTGGTGTTCATCACCGGCTGCGATGAGCACGGCCTCAAGATCCAGCGCACCGCCGAGGCGGCCGGGCTCACCCCCCAGGCCCACTGCGACCAGGTCAGCGATCAGTACCGGGCCCTGTGGCAGCGCTGGCAGATCAGCCATGACCGCTTCATCCGCACCACCGAGCCACGTCACCGTCTGCTGGTGGAGCAGTTCTACCGGCGGGTGGAAGCGGCCGGTGATGTGGTGGAGGGGCGCCAGCGGGGCTGGTACTGCGTGGCCTGCGAGGAATTCAAGGACGACCCTCCCGAGGCCCGCACGCCCCAGTGCAGCACCCACCAGCGGCCCCTGGAATGGCGTGACGAACTCAATCTCTTCTTCCGGCTCTCCCGCTACCAGCAGGCGGTCGAGGACCTGATCCAGCGACCGGGCTTCATCGCTCCCGCCAGCCGCCGCAGAGAGGTGGAGAACTTCGTGGCCCGGGGGCTGCGCGATTTTTCGATCTCCCGGCTGGATCTGCCCTGGGGGATTCCCGTGCCCGGGCATGAGGGCCACACGTTCTATGTGTGGTTCGACGCCCTGCTCGGCTACCTCACGGCCCTGCTGGAGCCAGGCGATCCGCCGGATCTGGGTCTCCTGGGCCAGCGGGGCTGGCCGGCGAGCATCCACGTGATCGGCAAGGACATCCTGCGCTTTCATGCGGTCTACTGGCCTGCGATGCTGCTCTCGGCAGGGCTCGACCTGCCCGAGCGGGTGTTCGGCCACGGCTTTCTCACCCGGGAGGGACAGAAGATGGGCAAATCCCTGGGCAACGTGCTCGATCCCGGGGAGCTGCTGGAGCGCTGCGGCCCCGATGCCGTGCGCTGGTATCTGCTGCGCGACATCCCCTTCGGCGACGATGGCGACGTGCAGCAGCAACGCTTCAGCGATCTGGTCAACAACGACCTGGCCAACACGATCGGCAACCTGCTCAACCGCACCTCCTCGATGGCCCGGCGCTGGTTCGATCAGGCTGTTCCCACTCCCAGTGAGGCCGTGGGCAGCAGCCATCCGCTGGCCCAGGCGGCTCAGCTGGCCCGCGAGCAGGTGATCGAAGGCATGGAACGGCTGGATTTCCGCCAGGCCGCCGTCGCCGCCCTGCAGCTCGCCATCAGCGCCAATGGCTACCTCAACGACCAGGCTCCCTGGAGCCGGATGAAGCAGGAGGGTCAGCGGCAGCAGGTGGCCGACGATCTCTATGCGGTGCTGGAGGCCTCCAGGCAGGTGGCGTTGCTGCTGGCCCCGATCCTTCCCGATCTCTCAGCCCGCATGCTGCTTCAGCTGAATCAGACTCTGGCCCCCAGTGGTGCCGCGGCTGGGGGTCAGAGCGGCCCCGATGGCGCTCGGCTCCCGTGGCAGGAGCGCCTGACCTGGGGATCCCTGGCGGCGGGAACCCCACTGCCGGAGCCTGAGCCGGTGATGGCCCGCCTGGACCTGGACGGCCCGCTGTGAGGACCGCGCTGGCACGGGCCCTGATCGTCGGACTTCCCCTGGTGGCCTTGCTGGGCTGCGAGCGCAAGGCCATCAAGCCCAAGGACCCCCAACCCTTCGTGTTCCGTTCGCTCAACCTGCGCCAGCAGGATGGCAAGGGTCGCCCCGCCTGGGAGCTCATCAGCCCGCAGGCCCGTTACGACCTGCAGCGCCGCGTGGCCCGCGCCACTGAACCCCGCGGGGTGATCTATGCCGCCGGCAAGCCCCGCTACAAGGTGGAGGCCACCAGTGGCCTGGTGATCAACGACGGGGAGGTCATCCAGCTGGAAGGCAAGGTGCGCATCGTGGTGCTCGGCCCCAGGGGCTCGGTGATCAGTGGTGACCGGGTGCGCTGGACACCGAGCCGGAGCCTGATGGAGATCGACCGGAAGCCTCTGCTCACGGAACGCCAGAGCCGGCTGAGCGCCACCACGGCCCGTTTCCTGCTCGACAAGGACAAGCTGGAGCTGCGGGGCACGACCCGCCTGCAGCAGCCGGAGATCGATCTGCGCGTGAGCCGGGCCGATTGGCTGGCCGACACCGGGGCCCTGATGGCGGCAGGCCCGGTGAAGGGGGAGCGGCGTCCGGCGGGCGAGAAGGGCACCGTCCAGACCGTCACCGGCTCCGCGCTGGAAGGAAACACCCGTGAGGAGGTGGTGGATCTGCTGGCCCCCGTCCGCTTCGTCGATCCCTCCCGCAAGGCGGTGCTCGAGGCCCAGCGCACCCGCTGGAACTCCAAGGAGCAGGTGCTCAGCACGGCCCTGCCCTTCACCGGCGTGGTCGATCAGCTGCACGTGGCCGGCGACTCCCTGAGGATGCTTCTCGGGGAGAAGACGGCGATCATTCCCAGCGGCTGCCGCCTGAAGCAACCCGGCGAGCGGCTTCAGGCCAGGGAATGTCGCTGGAACTGGGGTACCCAGGCCATCGAAGCCCGCGGCTCCGTTCAGCTGGAGCGGGATCAGAACCAGCAGATCACCCGCAGTGAGCAGCTGTTCGGAAAGGTCGGAGACAAGGGCCAGGCGGAGTTCACGACCCCGGGGGGACGGGTGTTCTCGGAACTGAAGGTGCCTCCTCCTTCGAAGGAGCGGCGCCAGCCTGCTCCAGTGACGTTCTGAGCTTCTCGGCCCAGCCTTCGATCCAGAGCTCATCGCTGCGGCTGAAGCAGCGCGGCGACCAGCCTCCGGCCAGCAGCCAGCCCTCGCCGCCCAGGGGTTGCACCAGCACGGCGGGCGTGCCCTCAGGCAGGCAGTGGAACTCGTCGCGGCCCGGGTAGAGCTTCAGGTTCACCAGGGAGATCGCCCGGCCGCAGCTGGTGGCCCGACGGCAGATCTCCCCGGGCTCGAAGGGAGAGCTGCCCAGCAGACCCCGCCGCAGCAGGGTCCTGCCCCGCCAGTGGATCAGCAGGCTGGCGGCCGGGGTGGCGGTGAGCAGCAGACGGCTCCCCCAGGCCAGTTCCAGCCCGAGGTCCTGGGCCATCTGGGGATCCAGCTCCAGCCCCTGCTCCCCCTGCAGCTCCACCCGTTCGGGGGCGAGTGGCACCGCCCGGGTCCAGAGGACGGCCACCAGCATCAGGCCCACCGCCATCAGGCTGGCGAGCACCCCGGCGCGCTCCAGAGCCGGGTTCAGCTCAGTCGCGGTGAGCTGATTGAGCAGACAGAGCCCCAGTCCGACGACCCCTGCCGCCAGGGTGAAACGGGCCGGGGTGGGCATGGCCGGGGGGGACGGTCTGGGGTTCAGCATGAACGCTGACACGGATTCGAGTCGCCAGCCTGTCCACTCCCCGGACACCTTGCTGAAATGGGAGGCCCCCTGCCCCCGCCCCATGGATGCCAGTCAGGCCTTTGCCGCCATCGCCCTGGCCGCGGTCGCCTGCGACGGAAGCCTGGGCCTCGAGGAGGCCA
The DNA here is from genome assembly GCF_034931165.1 of Synechococcus sp. BA-124 BA4. Lineage (NCBI taxonomy): Bacteria > Bacillati > Cyanobacteriota > Cyanophyceae > Synechococcales > Synechococcaceae > Synechococcus > Synechococcus sp. BA-124 BA4. Next base: position 21,568 of record NZ_JAYGIA010000006.1, read on the forward strand.
AGGCCCTGCGTGGGGCCCTGCAGTACCGCAGTCCCTACGCCGACCTCTCCGATCTGGCCATGGGTGAACTGTTCGATTCCCTTCTGGCCGACCTGCGCCAGGGGGGAGTGGAGGAGCTGGTCAGGGCCGCCGTGCCGGTTCTGACCGGCGGGCAGCGCGAAACGGCCCTGGCGGTGGCTGCTCAGCTCGTCCACAGCGACCGGGTGGTCAGCTCCAGCGAGCTGGTGTTTCTGCAGAGCCTGGCGGTTCAGCTCGACCTGCCCGGCGGCAAGGCCGGACAGATCCTCGCGGCGATTGAGGCCCTGAACCGCGACAGCCTGGCCAGCTGAGGGCAAACTGTGGGGCAACGACCAAATCCTTCGCTGCCCGTGCGTCTGCCGATCCGAGTCCTGGCTTCGCTCACCGCCCTGGTGGTGTCCCTTCTGGCCGCTGTCCCCGCCGCCTGGGCCGTGGGAATCCGCGACCTGCCCACGCCACCGACCTCGCAGCATCTGATCGATACGGCCGGGCTGTTCAGCCGCGCCACCTCGGCGGAGCTGGAGCGTCGCCTGGCCGATCTGGAGAGTGCCCACGTGCAGGCCCGGCTGCTCACGGTTCCCCGCCTCGACTACGGCCTTGAACTCGACGCCCTCGGCAGGCAGGCGCTGGAGACCTGGTCGGCCGAGGAGCCCAGTTCCGGTGCTTCGCTGCTGGTGCTGATCGACGCCCAGACCAACACCGCCGCCGTGGTAGCCAGTCCCGAGCTGCTGGAGCAACTGCCGGCCTCACTGTTGCGCGACACCGCCGCCAGCACCATGGCCGTCCCTCTGCGCCTGGGCACCCGCTACCGCCAGGCCTCCCTCGATGCCCTCGACCGCCTGGGCACCGTGCTGCAGGGCGGTGAGGATCCCGGACCGCCCGTGGAGGAGACAGCCGCCCCCGTGGTGAGCAACATTCCCACCCGCGAGGAGACCGCCAACAGCAACGGTTTTCAGTGGGTGATCGTGCTGCTGGTGGTGGGGACGATCGTGCCGATGCTCACCTGGTGGGTTTTCTCCCGCTGATCACCGATGGCCCTGCGCGACTGGATGGGTACGTTCGGCAAGGCGCGCAGCAGCGATCTTGTTCACCGGCTGGAGAGTGCCTATGAAGCTGCACTGCTGATCCAGAGCATCGAGATCGAGTTCTTCGCCGATCGTCCCGTCCGCACCGATCTGGACCTGAGCGTGCCCCCCCAGGTGCGCAACCAGATGCTGCGCCGGTTCCGGGCGGCCCTGCAGGTCTGCCGCGAAAGCCTCGAGGAGCTCCAGCCCCGCCGCCATGAACTGGATTCCCAGCAGCAGCGTCAGCTGCAGCTGGTCGAGTCCGTCGAAGCCCGCTACAGCTCGCGACAGGACACGATCAGCCTCAGCCGCAGACCGGACCTGCTTCCCCGCAGCCTGGTGGGTGCCGTGGAGCGGGTTCGCCAGCAGCTGGATCCTCAGGCCGAGGCCACCGTGGTGGCGGGTTTCAGGCGCCGGCGCGACACCACGCTGGTGTCCCTGCGCATCCTGCTGCTGCTCGTGCTGGTTCCCCTGCTGATGCAGCAGGCCAGCCGTTCCTTCGTGATCTCCCCCCTGGTGGATCGCTTCGCGCCCGATGTGCCTTTTCTGAGTTACACCAAGCCACAGCTGGAGGAGGTGGCCGTGGAGAAGCTGCGCATCTACAAGGAGGAGATCGAGTTTGCCGCCCTGCTCAAGGGCTCGGTGCTGCCCACCAACGAGGAGCTGCACCAGGCCCTGGCGCTCCGGGCCGAGGAGCTCAAGCAGGAGGCGGACAGTCAGAGCACTCGTGCCATCAAGAACGTGATTTCCGATGTGTTCGCCTTGCTGGGTTTCGCTCTGGTCTGTGTCTTCGGCCAGGAGGAAATCCGTGTTCTGCGAGGGTTCCTCGATGAACTTGTCTATGGGCTGAGCGACAGTGCCAAGGCCTTTTCTATCATTCTATTCACCGATATCTTTGTGGGGTTTCATAGCCCAGAGGGGTGGACTGTTCTGCTTGATGGTGTGGCCAACCACTTTGGTCTGCCGCAGCGAGAGAACTTTATTCTTCTGTTCATCGCCACGTTTCCAGTGATTCTTGCGACGATTTTCAAGTATTGGATCTTCCGCTATCTCAACCGTGTTTCGCCATCCTCTGTGGCCACTCTCCGCAACATGAATGGCGGTGGTTGAGCAGCCTGCCGGGGCCGGACTGACTCTGGTGAGTGGCCCCAGCCGCAGTGGCAAGAGCCGCTGGGCCGAGCATCTGGCGGCCGGCAGCGGCCGTCCGGTGCTCTACGTCGCCACAGGAGCCCTGGCTGCGGATGATCCCGCCTGGCAGCAGCGCCTGCAGCTGCACCGGCGACGCCGACCCGGGCACTGGATCACCTGGGAGGTGGAAGGGGAGCTGGAGTCGGCCCTGGGTCGTGCACCGGCGGATCACCAGGTGCTGATCGATTCCCTCGGCACCTGGCTGGCTCATCATCTCGATCTCGAGGCCGAGGCCTGGGAGCAACGGCAGCTGGGCCTGCTGGAGGCACTGGTGAGCTGCTGCGCCCCCCTGCTGATCGTGACGGAGGAGACCGGCTGGGGTGTGGTGCCTCCCACCGCGATCGGCGGCCGTTTCCGGGACCGGCTGGGCGGCCTGCAACAACGGCTCCAGCCCCTGGCCCGGGCCAGCTGGCTGGTGATCCAGGGTCGCGCTCTGGATCTGCACGCCCTGAGCCAGGCGGTGCCGGACCGTTGAGCGCCCTTCCCCGGGTGGTGCTGTATCAGCCGCAGATTCCGCCCAACACCGGCAATGTGGCCCGCACCTGCGCCGCCACCGGGGCGGAGCTCCACCTGATCGAACCGCTGGGGTTCAGCCTCGACGACCGCCAGCTCAAGCGGGCCGGTCTCGACTACTGGCCCTGGGTGCCGTTGCACGTCCATCCCGGCGTCGAGGCCCTGCGCGCGGAGCAGCGGCGGCGGGGAGGACGGCTGCTGGCGTTGAGCAGCCAGGCTGATCAGCCCTACCAGCATTGCCGTTACCGCAGCGACGACTGGCTGCTCTTCGGCCGGGAGAGCGACGGTCTGCCGCCGGAGCTGCTGGAGCAGGCCGACCGGCGGCTGACGATCCCCATGCCCGGCTCCGTTCGCCATGGCGGCGGGGTGCGCAGCCTCAATCTCTCCGTCTCGGTGGCCGTGGTGCTGTTCGAGGCCCTGCGCCAGCTGGAGACAGGGGTCTGAGCGATCAGCCGCTTCCTGGATCGTCCATGACGATCCAGGGGCTGGCCCCAGAGGCTTGTGCCCGATGGTTCATGCCGCTACCCTCGGCGCGGCTCGGGGATGGTGGCTTCTCCACCGGGCCTTGTCCGACGGGTGAATTTCTGCATGAAGCCTTCGCATCTGATCCTGCCGCTCCTGGGAACCATGCCGGTTCTCTCCCTCGTGGCTGTCGGCGCCATCCCTGGCATCGCCGACGCGCGTCGGCCCGGTTTCGAAACGATGCCCGAGCGCCTCGATTTCGACCCTGCGACGGCGGCGCTGCCGCCAGCAGGCCAACCCCAGCTGCTCGCCTCCCTGCCCAGCTCGTTCACCGACAAGCTCTGGGTGCGCGTTCGCGACGACATCAGTCTCGAGGAGCTGGCCAGCCAGCTGCGGGTTCAGGAAACCCCTCTGGCCAAGCTCAACGACGTCAATGAAGACCACGGCTTCAGCCGCGGCGACTGGGTGGTTCTGCCTTCCTCCAAAGCTTCGACGGCCAAGCAGCTCGCCTCCCTCGACACCAGCGAGCTGCGGCGCTCGGCTCCCCTGAGCGAGCCGCCCCCTCTGGAGTCCACCGGTGTGGTGCGCTTCGGCGACAACCTGGTGAAGCTCGCCCAGCGCTACAGGCTCAGCATTCAGGATCTGCTGCGGCTCAACCCCGGCCTCGAAGCGGCCCGTCTGGTTGAAGGAAGTCAGATCCGCGTCTCCAAGGCCGGAGCGTCCCGCTCGCGCATGGTGCTGGGTCTCAAGCCGGTGGGCAGCGGCGGACTCAGCTGGCCCGACCTCCCTGGCTTCAACCGTCCGGGTGAGCCGCGCACGGATCCCAACCAGATCGGCAGTGGCTGGATCTGGCCGGCCCGCGGCGTGTTCAGCTCGGGCTACGGCTGGCGCTGGGGACGGATGCACAAAGGGATCGACATCGCCAGCAACGTGGGAACGCCGATCGTGGCGGCTCAGGGCGGTCAGGTGACCTACGCCGGCTGGCACGACGGGGGTTACGGCTACCTGGTGGAGATCCAGCACCCTGACGGCAGCAAGTCGCTCTACGGACACAACAGCCGTGTGCTGGTGCGGGTGGGCCAGCAGGTGGCCCAGGGCACCCAGATCTCGGAAATGGGCAGCACCGGTCGCAGCACCGGTCCCCATCTTCATTTCGAGATCCACCCCCCTGGACGTGGTGCCGCGAATCCGCTTCAATTCCTCCCCGGCAGAGCCTGATCTCCATCTTTGCCACCTCCCTCGTCCTGCCAGGGATGAGGGAGGTCGATCGTTTAAAGTCCTTACAACCGGGCTCGGTAGCTCAGCTGGTTAGAGCGTGGGATTCATAACCCCAAGGTCGGGAGTTCAAGTCTCCCCCGAGCCATTCTTGGCGTCCAACTCGGTGACGCCGTCCTTCCGACCGTTGTCACGCTCCTGACGAGCGATTTCGGGTTCTTCCCAGGCTGCACGTGCCAGCGCACGTGCAGCGATCTGGATCAGGCTGAGCTCAGCGCATCTCGATGGCGTTGAGGCGCTCGCGGAAACTGGCGGAGGACGAGCCCCCTTCAGGGCCCGGGGCGGGGGGCAGATTGGGCGCCGGGGCCGGCCCCGCATAGCGTCTGGCACGGCCGTAGAGCTGGGGCCGCACATCCACGGCACGCACCAGGGTGCCGGTGCGTGAGCGGCCGCCCCCGTCCTCGGCGCCGGGCTCCTCCCGGTTGAGGGGGCTGGTTTTCAGCTCGCTGCGCAGCTGGTTGAGCAGGCGGAAGTGACCGGTGTTGTTGTACTTGCGAAGCAGGACAGGGTCCCAGGACATCAGGTGAAGGCTGTGGATGGGGGCGGGGCAGGTGCCGTCGTCGCCAGATCCATCGTAGGAGCAGCTCCTGCCAGAGTTCCGTGATAAATTGTTGCGGTCGCAAGTGGTAGTCGGTCCGAGTTCGGACTGAGTTCCCTGCCCTGCCCTGCCCTTCCCTTCGTCACCCCTTTTCAAGCATGTCCCGGCTCGTCGGTCTGAAGGCCCCTGAATTCACCGCCACCGCTGTCGTGGATCAGGAGTTCCAGACAGTCACCCTCTCCCAGTACCGCGGCAAGTACGTGGTGCTCTTCTTCTATCCCCTCGATTTCACCTTCGTCTGCCCCACGGAAATCACCGCGTTCAGCGACCGCTACGCCGATTTCACCAGCCGCAACACCGAGGTGCTGGGTGTGTCGGTGGACAGCCAGTTCTCGCACCTGGCCTGGGTCCAGACCGATCGGAAGCAGGGTGGCCTCGGGGACATCGCCTATCCCCTGGTGGCCGACCTCAAGAAGGAGATCGCTTCTGCCTACAACGTTCTCGATGAAGATGCCGGTGTGGCCCTGCGCGGTCTGTTCATCATCGATCCCGACGGTGTGATTCAGCACGCCACCATCAACAACCTGGCCGTGGGCCGCAACGTCGAAGAGACGCTGAGGGTCCTTCAGGCCTTCCAGCATGTCAAGGCCAACCCCGATGAGGTCTGCCCCGCCAACTGGACACCGGGCGAGAAGACCATGAATCCTGACCCCGTCGGCAGCAAGGAGTTCTTCGCCGCGGTCAACTGATCGATCGGCGCCGCTTCAGCGGCGGATCATTCCTGGGGGGCCATCGGCCCCCTTTGTTGCTGCCGGCCTGAAGCGAACGGATCAGCTCAGCAGGCTGGCGAACAGGCGCTGACCGTCGATCCCGCCGAGTCGGGGATCGCAGGCCCGCTCCGGGTGGGGCATCAGTCCGAGCACGTTGCCGGCGGCGTTGCACAGACCGGCCACATCGCCCACGGAACCGTTGGGATTGTTCTGGTAGCGCAGAACCACCTGGCCGGCCTGTTCCATGGCCTCGAGAGTCGCCGGCTCGCACTGGTAGCGACCTTCGCCATGGGCGATCGGCAGGGTGATGACTTCGCCCTCCCCATAGCCGGAGAGCCAGCGGCAGCTGCCGGGACGGACCGAGAGGGCCGTGGGTTCACAGAGGAAGTGCAGACGGCTGTTGCGGGTGAGGGCACCGGGGAGCAGGCCCAGTTCGGTGAGCACCTGGAAGCCGTTGCAGATGCCCAGCACCGGGCCGCCCCTCGCGGCGTAGTCCGCCACGTCCTCCAGCACCGGAGCGAAGCGGGCGATGGCGCCGCAGCGGAGGTAATCGCCGTAACTGAAGCCTCCGGGCAGCACCACCGCATCCAGCCCGCTCAGACCACGATCCTCGTGCCAGAGGAAGCGGGTCGGAAGTCCCAGGCAGCCTTCGGCCGCCCAGCCCACGTCCCGGTCGCAGTTGGAGCCGGGGAAGACCACCACACCGATCGTCATGCCGGCTGACCCGCCCCGTCGGCGGGGATCTCGCTGAGCTCCAGTTCCCAGTTCTCGATCACGGGATTGGCCAGCAGCCGGTCGCTGAGCAACTCCACCCGGGAGCGGGCCGTGTCGGCATCCGCTGCTTCGATCTCCAGGTCCACCGCCTTGCCGATGCGCAGGCGATCCACCCCCTCCACCCCCAGGCGGATGGAGGCGGCTCGGGTGGCCTCTCCGGCTGGATCGAGAACCGAGGGCCTCAGAGAGATCAGCACACGGGCGTGAAAGCGTGGCACCAGGCAGCCGGGGCGTTTGTTAAATCTTGACAGCCCATGTTCCCCCTCCGCTTCGCGCCGCTCCAGCTTGAAAGGGTGAGACGGAGGAGACCAAGGCCATGCAAGCCCCACCCCTGGCGTTGACCCTGGCGGCGGCCGTGGTCTTGGGGCTGGGCATGGTCCCGCGGCCGGCGCTGGGGGCTGAGCCGCCGGCCTACAAGCTGGAATGCCGTCTGGAGAATGGCCCCTGGCACCCCTGCGTGATGACGGTGGAGGCGGTGGGGGAGCGCTGGCAGATCGACCTCGAGGGGCTGCGGGTCGTTTTCCGCCATGACGGTCGCGGCACGGTCGAGATGCGTCGCTCCAGCGGCCCCTGGCAGCCGGTGAGCAGCCGCTGGCAGGACGACCATGCCCTCTGCTGGGACGGTGTCTGCGCCAAGGGCTCCTTCCCGCTGGATTGAGGGTCGCTTCAGACCCTGGGGCTGAGGGCCGCGCCGCCCAGGGCCTGCTCCAGCCGCCCCCGGTCCAGGTGCAGCCCCAGCACCACCAGCTCCAGGCCCGGGCGTTCACCGCCGGTGGCAGCGACGCTCTGACGGTCGTACCAGCAGTCGAGCCGCGGACCGACCGCCTGGATCTGCAGGGGCCTCGGCTTGCCGCTCTGACGCAGCCAGCCCTTGAGTCGCAGGATCCCCTGCTCCACGATCTGCTCGCTCAGAAGGCGTTCCAGCGCCTGCCGCTCGAACTCCCCGGGCAGCTGCAGCGCCAGTGACTGCATCGGCACATGACTGTGGTCGTGGTGATGGTCGTGATCACCGTCGTGATCCGGGTCGTGCCCGTGGAGGGCCGGCTCCAGGCGCTGCAGGCCGAGCATGAGCTCCGCGGACACCTCTCCGCGCACCATCGGCAGCACCTGCACTCCTGGACGGCAGAGCGGAGTCAGCTGCCGCTGAACGGCCTCGCTGCGGGAGGCCTCGAGCCGATCGGCCCGGCTCATCAGCACCAGGTCCGCCGCCGCCAGCTGATCGCGGAAGAGGTCCTCAAGGTCACTGAGGTGGTCGAGGCTGGGGTCGGCCGCCCGCTGGCGCTCCAGGGCCGCCGGATCGCCCACCACACTGCCCTGAGCCAGGGCTTCGCCATCGACCACCGCCACCACGCCATTGACGCGGGTGCGGGTGCGGATCTCGGGCCACTGAAAGGCCTGCACCAGCGGCTCGGGCAGGGCCAGACCGCTGGTCTCGACCACGATGCCGTCGAGGCGATCGGCCTGGGCCAGCAGGATCTGCATGGTGGGCAGGAACTCGTCCTGGACGGTGCAGCAGAGGCAGCCGTTGGCCAGCTCCACCAGCCGGCCGTCGAGCTCGTCGTCGGGGCAGAAGCCGCAGCTGCGCAGCAGGGCTCCATCAATGCCCACCTCGCCGAACTCATTCACCAGCACCGCCAGACGCTGTCCACTGTGGAGCAGCAGCTGGCGCAGCAGCGTGGTCTTGCCGGCGCCGAGAAAGCCGGTCACGACGGTGACCGGCAGCCGCCGGCCGGGGAGCGGGGCCGGCGGGACCGCGGTAGGGATCGCCATCGTCAGGGCACCAGCTGGGTCCAGGCGAACGTGGCGCCGATGCCGATCAGCATCCCGGCCACCAGCCGCAGGTTGGCGGCCTGAAGCCCCCGGGCCCAGGAGCGGACCAGGGTGACGGCCGTGATCAGCAGGGCCCCCTGGCTGATCAGCAGGCCCGCCAGATACAGAACCTGGGCCGAGATCGACCAGCCCAGCACCGGCTGGCTCAGGACACTGCCGTGCAGGGCGATGGCGGGCAGGAGGATCCAGCGGGGCCAGCGGCCCAGCACCACCAGACCGGTGGCCACGAGCGAGAGGGCCACCAGCAGTTCGCTGCCGGGAGGCAGCGGCAGCACCAGGCCGAGGGCAGTGGAGCCCAGTCCGATCGCCAGCAGGGCGATCACCCAGCGCAAAGGCTGTTGCAGCCCCACAAGGCCGAGGCTGAGCAGAAAGAGGAGATGGTCAGGGCCGAGCAGGGGATGCCCCAGGCCGCTGAGGAAACCGGCCAGGCCACCTTCCTTCAGTCCGAAGGCCTCCATCAGGTGGTGGGCCGAGGCGGGTGCAGCCAGCAGCGAGAGCAGCAGCAGGGGCGCCAGCCCCACCAGGCTGATCAGACTCCTGGGGATGGGCCTGGCGCTGGTGGGCTCGTGAGCGCTGGTGTGGCCTGATCGGGAAGCGGGACTGGTGGGCCGTGCCGGCTGACGCAGCCGGGCCGGATCCCTGGACAGGAAGGTCATGGTCTGGAATTCCGGTCCGCGCCGGCACGAGAGGGAGAACCGGCGGGTGTTCTGACTGGCTCGTGCGGCGGCTGCTGACCGGAGCACGGGCTTCACAGCTGCGGGACAGCGCCGGACTCACACCGGACTTTCCCCCTTGCCCCCGGTGGCTGCTCACCACCGGAACCGGACCCGAATGCTACCGGCAGCCCAGGCTTTCGACCGTGGACACACCGGTGCTCGGGTTGACCCCATCGGCGCGGGAGCAGAGGGCCTTGACCTGGGAGAGATCCAGCACGGCGTCGCTGAAATCGGCTCCATCGATCCGGGCACCGGTGAAGCGGCTCTGCATGAGCATGGCGTTGCGCAGCACAGCACCGCTCAGGTCAGCCCCATCGAAGCGGGTGGCGAAGGCCACGACGTCTTCGAGGTCGGCCGCGCTCAGGTTGGAGTTGGTCAGATCGCTGGAGTTGAACACCGCCCCGCGCAGATCGCTGCCACTGAGGTCGTAGCCGCTCATCGACGCCTTGAGGAACTCCTGCTGGCGCAGGTCGCGGCCGTGCATGTCGGGCTGCAGATCCTGCAGGGCGCGCTGACCCCGCAGCTCCGGAGCGGTGATCGCCGCGGCGCTGCCCACACCCAAGAGCAGCGAGCTGCCCATCAGCAGGATCAGCCCCGCCAGCAGCGACCACCAGCGCCTGTGAACGCGCTGCCGGCAGGAGGCGAGGGGCCTGGACACCCGAGGAGCAGACGGCACGGCGCACGTAGCGTGACGGCTCAAGCTATGGCACATGAGCATGTCGCTGCGGGTGGTCGTTCCACCCCATCCCCTGATCGCCCACTGGCTCACGCTGCTGCGGGACCGGGACACCCCCTCGCCGCTGTTCGCCACCGCCATGGCCGAGCTGGGGCGCTGGCTCACCTACGAGGCCGTGCGCGACTGGCTGCCCCAGCGATCCCTGCAGGTGCAGACTCCCCTGGCCGTCACCGAGGGGATGGTGGTGGATCCGTCGGTGCCCGTGCTGGCGGTGCCGGTGCTGCGGGCCGGACTGGGGCTGTGGGCCGGAGCCCAGGCGGTGTTGCCCTCAGCCCGGGTGGCCCACATGGGCCTGGTGCGGGATGAGCACACGGGCGAGGCCAGTTGCTACCTCGACACCCTGCCGCAGCGGATCGGCGAGCGGGTCGGGGTGATGGTCTTCGATCCGATGCTCGCCACCGGCGGCAGCCTGATCCAGGTGCTGGAGCGCCTGGAGGCCCGGGGTGTGACGGGTCAGCGGTTGCGGGTGATCACGGCCCTGGCGGCCAGCCCCGGGCTCGCGGCCCTCGGCAGGCGTTTCCCGGATCTGAAGGTGTACACGGCCTGCATCGATCCCGAGCTGGATGAGGCCTTCCGTATCGTTCCCGGCCTGGGGGATGCCGGGGATCGCCTGAACGGCTCCCAGTCGCCGGCGTTTCCGGCGGAAGCTCAGGCCTAGGCTCCCCGATTCCCCCTTCGCTCCGCCCCTCCGTCGCATGGCCGTCGCCCCCGCTCCCGGCAGCCCCCTGATCCTGGGCTCCAGCGCCGGGGCTGGCCTGGAGCGCAGCCTGCGGGGAAGGGTGCGGGTGCCGGGCGACAAGTCGATTTCCCACCGGGCCCTGCTTTTCGGCGCCATCGCCGAAGGCGAGACCCGCATCGAGGGGCTGCTTCCCGCCGAGGATCCCCTCAGCACCGCCGCCTGCCTGAGGGCCATGGGGGTCACCATCAGCCCGATCAGGGCCGGTGAAGCGGTGCTGGTGCAGGGAGTCGGCCTCGATGGCCTGCGGGAGCCCGAGGACGTGCTCGACTGCGGCAACTCCGGCACCACCATGCGCCTGATGCTGGGGCTGCTGGCGGGCCGCACGGGCCGCCATTTCGTGCTCAATGGCGATGCCTCCCTGCGCCGGCGGCCGATGGCCCGGGTCGGCCAGCCCCTGGCCGGCATGGGCGCGCAGATCCGCGGACGGGCGGGCGGCAATCTCGCTCCGCTGGCGATCGAAGGCAGCCAGCTTCACGGCGCGGTGATCGGCACACCCGTGGCCTCGGCCCAGGTGAAATCAGCCCTGCTGCTGGCGGCCCTCACGGCCAGCGGGTCCACAACCGTGATCGAGCCGGCCCGCTCCCGCGATCACAGCGAGCGCATGCTCAGCGCCTTCGGTGCCGAACTGGAGGTGGGTGGTGACATGGGGCGCATGATCTGTCTCCATCCCGGGTCCACCCTGAGGGGTCTGCCGGTGGTGGTGCCCGGTGACATCAGTTCGGCGGCCTTCTGGCTGGTGGCCGCCGCCATCACCCCCGGAGCCGAGATCACCGTGGAGAACGTGGGTCTCAACCCGACCCGCACCGGTCTCCTCCAGGTGCTTCAGCAGATGGAAGCCCGGCTGGAGGTGCTCAATCCCCGCGATGTGGCCGGTGAGCCGGTGGGGGACGTGCGTGTCAGCCATGGTCCGCTGAAGGCCTTCGAGATCGGTGGCGACCTGATCCCCCTGCTGGTGGATGAGATCCCGATCCTGGCGGTGGCGGCCTGCTGCGCCGAGGGGGTGAGCCGCATCCGTGATGCCGGGGAACTGCGCGTGAAGGAAACGGACCGGCTGGCGGTGATGGCGCGCCAGCTCGGGGCGATGGGGGCAGCACTGGAGGAAACCGCCGACGGCCTGGTCATCGAGGGTGGCCGTCCCCTCCATGGCGCCGAGGTCGACAGCGAAACCGACCACCGGGTGGCCATGAGCCTGGGGGTGGCCGCCCAGGTGGCCGGCGGCACCACCCGGCTGCACCGCAGCGAGGCGGCGGCGGTGTCCTATCCAGGCTTCTGGGAGGATCTGGCGCGTCTGCAGACCGGTCCCTCCGGTCCCGCGGGGTGAAGCCCGGGGCTCCCGTGGCGGCCCACCTCAGTCCCCGCCTCACCGATGACGGCAGTTTCAGCCTGCACAGCGCCGAGTTCGCTGAAGGATTTCACTGCCGCAGTGGCGCCCTGCTGGAGGCGCGGCGCACCTATGCGGATCCGGCCCAGCTGGAACGCTTCAGCGCCGGGACGGAGCTCCGGGTGGTGGATGTCTGTGTGGGGCTGGGCACCAACAGCGCCGTCCTGCTCGAGCTGGCGGCCCCCCTGGGGTTGCGTCTGCACTGGTTCGGCCTGGAGATCGATCCGGCCCCCCTGGCTCTGGCCCTGGCGGAGCCGTCCTTCCGCCGGCAGTGGCAGCCCGCGCTCGGGCTGGATCTGCTCCGGCAGCTGAGGGACACCGGTCGCTGGATCAGCCCCCACGGGCGGGGAGACCTGCGCTGGGGTGATGCACGAGAGCAGATCAGGTGGGTGACGGCGCAGGCCGCGGGGCGCTGCGATCTGGTGATGCTCGATGCCTTCTCACCGCGCCATTGCCCCCAGCTCTGGAGCCAGGAGTTTCTGGCCGCACTGGCCGCGCTGCTGGCCCCCCAGGGGCGTCTGCTCACCTATTGCTCGGCCGCCGCCCCCCGCCGCAGCCTGGCGG
>NZ_JAYGIA010000007.1:0-32970 GCF_034931165.1 Synechococcus sp. BA-124 BA4
GCCCTGGCCTGCTCCAGATCCGCCGGATCGGTTGGTCTGCCGGTGCCGCTGCCCGAGACGATCACCCCATCGGCACCGCCGCGCTCGAGCACATCACTCACTGCCTCCGCCATGGACAGCGGCGCCAGCGGGGCACCGTGCTTGACCAGCACATCGGCCAGGATCCGTACGGATTCAGCCCCCAGCAGGCGGCGCCGGCGCAGCAGCTCAGCCGCCACCCCCTCGATCAGCCCCTGATCGGTGACCGTGGCACCGCTGAGCACATTCACCCGCAGAAAGCGGGCGCCACTGGCCTGGGCGATCGCCAGAGCCGCCAGAGCGTCATTGCGCAGCACATTGATGCCCACCGGCCGGTTCGTGGCCTTCACCACCGCCAGGGCCAGCCGGGTCATGGCGGACACCGTTTCCGGGGGCACCGATCCCCGCCAGAAGGGCACATCGCCGAAGTTCTCGACAATCAGCCCATCGGCGCCACCGCTGAGGTAGGCCTCGACATCGGTGAGGGCCGCGGCCTCCAGGCCCCCCAGATCGCCGGCCCAGCCAGGGGAGCCCGGGAGGGGCCCGAGGTGAATCACCCCGATCAGCGGACAGGGCTGGGGGAACAGCTCACGCCAACGGGATCCAGGGCAGGGCATGGCGTCGGCCGCAGAAGGAGAATGAACCAGGCCGTGGCACCCGGATATCCCATAGGGTGATGGATTGGCCCCGGGGGTTCCACCCGCGGTCAAGGTATTCGGCCCCCGCACCCATGTCTCCCGCCAGCGCAGCTTTCCCCGCAGGATCGGTCCGGCCCGGGGCGTCAGGCGCCGGCCGTCCCACCGTGGCCTTCGCCCACCTGGGATGCGAGAAGAACAGGGTCGACACCGAGCACATGCTCGGGCTGCTCGCCCAGGCGGGCTACGGCATCAGTGCCGATGAGCGCGACGCCTCGGTGGTGGTGGTGAACACCTGCAGCTTCATCCAGGACGCCCGTCAGGAATCGGTGCGCACCCTGGTGGAACTGGCGGAGCAGGGCAAGGAACTGATCATCGCCGGCTGCCTCGCCCAGCATTTCCGGGAGGAGCTGCTGGAGTCGTTGCCGGAGGCACGGGCGATCGTGGGCACCGGCGACTACCAGCACATCGTGGACGTGCTGGAGCGGGTGGAGGCGGGTGAACGGGTGAACCGGGTCAGCGACGTGCCCACCTTCGTGGGCGACGAGCATCTGCCCCGCTACCGGACCACCTCCGAGGCGGTCGCCTTTCTCAAGGTGGCCGAAGGCTGCGACTACCGCTGCGCCTTCTGCATCATCCCCAGGCTCCGGGGCGACCAACGCTCCCGCACGATCGACTCGATCGTGGCGGAAGCCCATCAGCTCGCCGCCCAGGGGGTGCAGGAACTGATCCTGATCAGCCAGATCACCACCAACTACGGCCTCGACCTCTACGGCAAGCCCCAGCTGGCGGAGCTGCTGCGGGCCCTGGGGGAGGTGGAGATTCCCTGGATCCGGGTGCATTACGCCTACCCCACCGGTCTGACCCCTGAGGTGCTGCGCGCCTACCGCGAGGTGCCCAATGTGCTTCCTTACCTCGATCTGCCGCTCCAGCACAGCCATCCCGACGTCCTCCGGGCCATGAACCGCCCCTGGCAGACCGGCGTGACCACCGATCTGCTGGGACGCATCCGCGACCAGCTGCCCGATGCGGTGCTGCGCACCACCTTCATCGTGGGCTTCCCCGGTGAAACCGAGGACCACTTCGAGCATCTGCTTCGCTTCGTGGAGGAGCAGCGCTTCGACCATGTGGGGGTCTTCACCTTCTCCCCGGAAGACGGAACCGCGGCGGTGGAGCTGCCGGATCCGGTGCCCGCCGAGGTGGCGATCGAGCGCCGCAACCGCCTGATGGCCGCGCAACAGCCGATCGCGGCGGAGCGCAATGCCAGCTGGGTGGGGCGGATCGTGGATGTGCTGATCGAGCAGGAGAACCCCAGCACCGGCGAGATGATCGGCCGCTGTGCCCGCTTCGCTCCCGACGTGGACGGCGAAGTGCGGGTGAGCCCCGGTCCCGGCGGCCTCTGCGCCTCCCCCGGAACCATGGTGCCGGTGCGCCTCACGGCCTCCACCCCCTATGACCTCCAGGGCGAAGTGGTGGGTGCCCGGGCCATGGTGGAGGAGGCACTGGCGGGGCGCGAGGGCCGGGGTTGAGGCACTGGATCCGCCGCAACCAGCGCACGACCTTTCTGATCGCCTCGGGGCTGAGCACCGCCGGCTCCTTTGCCGGGCTCACCGCCAAGGGATGGATCCTGATGGACCAGACCAGCAATCCACTGCTGCTGGCCCTGCACTTCGGAGCCCTGGCGATGCCCAGCCTGCTGGCCAGCGGCAGCGCCGGGGTGCTCACCGACCGGATCGGCTGTGAACGGGTCCTGATCCGCTCCCAGTGGGGCCTGGTGTCCGGTGCCGCCCTGGGGGCCGTGGCCATCCCCTTGTTGGCCGGAGCCGCCCAGGTCATCCTGCTGCTGCTCAGCACCCTGGTGGTGGGCCTGGCCAGCTCCTTCGAGCTGACCGCCCGCAACAAGTACTGCGCTCTGCTGGTGGATGAGCCGGCTCAGCTGGCCCCCTACCTGACCTCCTTCTCGGTGGTGTTCAACGTCGGCAAGCTGGTGGGTCCACCGATCGGCGGGTTGCTGCTCGCGCTGACGGGACCCGCCACGGCCCTGGCCATCGATGCGGCCTCCTACCTGCTGCCGGTCGCCACGGTGCTTTGGCTGCTGCAGCCCGACCTCAGCAAGGAGCGGCGCAGCGGCAGCGGCGTCGCTTCAACCCTGGCCACCGCCTGGCGGGGCTGCGGCGCCAGCCTGCGCCACGTGCTCCTGTTCACCGGTATGGCCTGCCTGGCGGTCTTCTTCCATCCCGGTCTGGCCCCGTTGATCGCCGCCCAGGTGCTGGGGCCATCGCCTCAGTCCCTGGGCTGGTTCACGAGCGTGCTGGCGGCCGGCAGCATCAGCGGGGGGCTGCTGCTTCAGCGTCGCAGCCAGTGGTTGAGTGAACGTCCGTCGCTGCTGCTGGGCAGCTGTTGCGTGATCACCAGCCTCGCCCAACTGGGCATGGCCCTGACGGCGCCCGCGCCCTTCCGGCTGGCCATGACCTTTCTGATCGGAGCGGGGACAGCCGGTCTGCTGGCGGGCAGCAGCCTGATCCTGCAGGTGGGGGCTCCGCTGGTGCTGCGCGGCCGGATGGCAGGCCTTGGCCAGATCGCCTTCCTCGGCGGCGGCGGCTTCAGTGGCCTGATCGCCGCTGCTCTCTGCCTGAGGGTGGGCCTGCAGGCCACCTTCGCCCTGATGGGCAGCGTGGGGCTGGCGCTGGGATTGCTCGAGCTCACCAGCCGCTGGGGACAGCGCCTGAATCCGATGGACTCAGATCAGCTTGATGCCGCGTAGGACCGTGGAGAGCAGAAAGGCTGTCGCCAGTCCAGCGGCCACCAGAGCGAGGTAGAGAGCTGCCGCCATGGCCAGCACGGAAATACAACCCGCTCATTAGAGCAGAGCGACCCTGCCGCCGTGGGTTGCCCTTAGGCTGACGCCCAACCGCCACGGGGGCAGGCGAAGCCTTGCCAGTCCCGTATCCCCCGTCCTACGAACCGGATCAGCATGCGCGCCCTGCTCGTCTACCCGGAGTTCCCCAAGACCTTCTGGAGCTACGAGAAAATTCTCGAGCTTGTGAACCGCAAGGTTCTGCTGCCGCCCCTTGGGATGGTCACCGTGGCGGCCCTGCTGCCCCAGCAGTGGGACTTCAAGCTGGTCGACCGCAATGTGCGCGAGGTGACCGAGGCCGAGTGGGACTGGGCGGAGCTGGTGATCATCTCCGGGATGATCGTCCAGAAAGCCGACATGGCCGCCCAGATCGCCAAGGCCAAGCAGCGGGGTCTGCCCGTGGCGGTGGGAGGCCCCTTCGCCAGTTCCACCCCCGATGCCCCGGAGATCGCTCTGGCCGACTTCAAGGTGCTGGATGAGGGCGAGATCACCCTGCCGATGTTCATCGAGGCCCTGGAGCGCGGAGAGCGGCAGGGACGCTTCAGCTCGGAGGGGGAGAAGCCCGACGTCACCGGCACGCCCATTCCCCGCTTCGATCTGCTTGAGCTCGACGCCTACGACTCGATGTCGGTGCAGTTCTCCCGCGGCTGCCCCTTCCAGTGCGAGTTCTGCGACATCATCGTTCTCTACGGCCGCAAGCCCCGCACCAAGAGTCCCGAGCAACTGATCGCCGAGCTGCAATACCTCTACGACCTGGGCTGGCGGCGCTCGATCTTCCTCGTGGACGACAACTTCATCGGCAACAAGCGCAACGCCAAGTTGCTGCTGCCTGCACTCAAGCAGTGGCAGATCGATCACGGCTACCCCTTCAGCTTCGCCACCGAAGCCTCGGTGGATCTGGCCTCCGATGACGAGATGATGCTGATGATGGCCGAGAGCCGCTTCGACAGCGTCTTTCTCGGCATCGAAACTCCCGACGAGGCGAGCCTGGAAACGGCGCGAAAGCTGCAGAACACCCGCAGCTCCCTGGAGGAGTCCGTGGATCGGATCACGTCCTACGGCATCCGGGTGATGGCCGGCTTCATCATCGGCTTCGATGGGGAGAAATCCGGGGCTGGCGACCGCATCGTCGAGTTCGTGACCCGCACAGGCATTCCCGCCGCCATGATGGGCATGCTGCAGGCGCTGCCCAACACGGGCCTCTGGCATCGGCTGGAGAAGGAAGGCCGCCTGATCCAGGACAAGGCCGACGCCAAGGGGGTCAACCAGACCAACCTGCTCAACTTCGTGCCCACCCGTCCGATCCGCGACATCGCCAACGAATACGTGGAGGCCTTCTGCAACCTCTATGAGCCGAACGCCTACATGGATCGGGTCTTCAGTTACTACCACAAGGTGGGCAAACCCCGTTGGAAGCCCTTCCTCAAGCCCGAGCATTCCGGCTTCAAGCTGCCCAGCTGGACCGACGTGCGCGCCCTCCTGATCGTGATCTGGCGCCAGGGCCTGATCCGCGACACCCGAGGCCGGTTCTGGCGTTATCTCCTGGCCATGGCCCGCACGAATCCCGATCAGCTGGAGCAGTTCCTGGTGGTGCTCGCCCACAACGAGCACTTCATGGAGTACCGCAGCATCGTCACCGAGGAGATCCAGGTGCAGCTTCAGTCGCTGCCTCCGGAACCCCCTCCGGCCAACTCCGAAGTGAGAGAACTGCAGCCCGCCTGAGGCGGGCCTCAGTCCTGGATGTAGGAGTCGCCCGAGCGCAGGGCCGCTTCGGCCTTCTGAAGCTCCCGTCCGAGGTAGAGGGCGTGATCCAGCCGGCTGATCGGAGCCTGCCCGGGTCCTTCGGTGAGCAGAATGCCTAGCTCCTTGGCCGTGCGGCCTCGAAACACGGTCACTGGCTGGCGAGGATCACCGCCACGGCAGCTGAGCACTTCACCGGTGTCTGGGTCGGTGGCCAGGCCTCGCGCATTGATGCCGTTGCTGTAGAGCTCAGCCACCAGCTCCCTCCGCTCTCGATCCAGGCTGATCAGCACATACCCGGAGGGGTCGAGATCGATCGAGCGCTGTGACAGGCGTTCATCCAGGGCACGCAGCTCCTGCAGGGATGAAGGGGACGAGGCAGGGGACGTCGTGGTGGGGGCTCGCTGATTCATACCTTGATCGTAAACAGCCGCCTCAGCAGGCGCCCAGGGGCAGCTCCCTTCGGCTGAAGGGCAGCTCGGCATTTTCCGCCTCGATCTCCTCGAGCATCTGCGCATTGGCCTCGGGGAGCCAGCGGCGCAGGAGCCGATCGAAGCCCGGATCCTGCCAGCGGTGCAGGCTGGCCCTGGGCACGGCCAGAAATCCCCGGCGCCGCTTGTGGCTGCCGCCAGCCCCTGGATCAAAGCCGCGGATGCCCTGCCCGATCGCCCATTCGATCGGGGCGTAGTAACAGACCTCGAAATGCAGATTCTCGATCTCCCGATCACTGCCCCAGTAGCGGCCCCAGAGGAACTCGCCATGGCGCACGCACAGCGACATCGCCACCGGCTCGTGGGGATCTCCCCGGTGAGCGCTGAACAGCACCAGATGCTCCCGCAGCTCCAGGGCGTCCACGTGGAAGAACTCCTCACTGAGGTATTTGCTGCCCCAGGCTCCCCAGCGGCTGCAGTGTTGCGCATAGAACTGGTGCATTCGCCTCAGCATGGCGGTGGAAATCCCGGAACCCGCCAGGGCTGTCACCTGCAGGCCAGCTGCTGCGATCGAGCGCCGCTCCCGGCGGATGTTGCGCCGCTGGTTGGCATTGAAACCAGCCAGATAATCTTCGAAACCGCTGAAACCGTCGTTGGTCCAGAGACTCTGCTGATTCAGCCATGTGGCGCAGCCGGCGGCCTCGGCAGCCGGCTGCCAGTCGGGATCGACGTAGAGAAAGTTGCAGCTGAAGATCTTCTGCTCTCGGCAGAAGCGATCGATCAGATCCAGCATCAGGGCTGTGATTTCCAACCCGTCTTCACTGGGATCGATGTGAAAGCGATAGCCCTGCACCGGGCTGAGCGGGCTCATGCCCACCAGCTTCGGGTAGTAGCGCAGACCCAGCTGACCGGCGAGCTGGGCGAAGGACTGATCGAAGACGAATTCTCCGTAGCTGTGGCCCTTGAGGTAGAGCGGCGCCACGGCAATCAGCCGCTCCTGGCGCCACATGCTCAGGTGGCAGGGCTGCCAGCCCTGGCGGGGCACGATGCTGCCGGAGCGCTCCAGGGCCTGCAGCCAGGGCCAGCCGTAGAACGGGAGACCCGCCGGTCCTGCGAGCTCCTGCCAGGCTTCGCGCGGAATCTCCTCCATGGCCCGGTGCCAGCGGGCCTGCAGCTCAGCCATGGCGAAGGAACACGTGGGCGCAACGGCGAGGAGCAAAACTAACGGCATGGCGCAGCGACTGCACCGGTTGTCGCCCCTGGTGGCGGCACTCCTGACGTTGTCCGGGGCGTTGGCCTCCGGGCTGGGCAGCCCACCGCCCGCCTCCGCCAGTCTGCTGGGGCCGGTGCTGCGCCTGATGCGACCCCAGCTGGAGAGAAAGCTCAGCGACGTGTGCGTCAGCGCTGCCGCCGGCGGACAGGCCAGCCTGGAGCGCAGCCTGAGGGAGCCCTGCCGCCGTCTGGCGGCACCAGCCAGTGCCTGCCTGATCGCCGAAGCCGAGAGCAGCGGGCGCAGCTTCGGGGTGATCAGCGAACTGGCCCGGGGCCGTCTTGGTGACGACAGCGAAGTGGTGGTGAAACGCTGCGTCGCCAAGCTGCTGGGGCTGCCTGCCGACAGCCTCAGGGAGGTGTCGCTCGAAGACCTTCAACGCCGCTTCAAGCTGCCCGTCACGCCGCGGTAGGTGTGTCGCAGCAATAGCGCAGCAGCATCTCGCCGCCCCCCAGGGACCTGTGCTCCATCAACTGCCAGCTCTGGCCGGAGAGGTCGGGCGCCAGGGGGCTCACCCAGCCATTCCGACCCCCCAACAGCACCGGACAGAGGCTCAACTGCAACTCCTGCACCAGACCTTCCGCCAGCAGGGCCGTGGCCAGCTCAGTCCCACCGAGCAGCACCAGACGGCGCAGTCCTCGCGTACCCAGCTCCGCCAGGCACGTCCGCCAGTCGCCCAGGGACAGATGGGCATCGAAGCCCGGCTGGCCCATCCCCGGCGAGAGCAGCCAGCGCTCCACGGGCTGGGCGAAAAATGGCAGGGACGGCTCCAGCCCCCGGCCTCGGCTCACCACCAGGGCAATGGGTTGGGGGGAGCGCCCCTCGAGGCGGCGTTGCGCCAGCAGCTCAGGGCGATGGATCAGACAGGTGCCTCGGTGCAACCGGATCGTGGCCGCTCCCACCAGGCAGCCATCGGCCCAGGCCAGAGCCTCCTCCAGCACCCCGCGGTCGCCGTCAGCTCCGAGCTGGGCGGCACCCCCCTGGGCAGGCGCGAGGCGGCCATCGAGGCTGATGGCCAGCACCAGCCGCAGATGGGGAAGGCTCAAGCGCCGGCGAGGGCCTCCAGCACAGCGGGGCGAGTCTCGAGGAGGGGGGCTTCGGCGAAGACCTCGGCGGCGTTGTTGGGACTTTCCTGCAGACGCACCTTGTGCAGAGCGGCACCGGTGGCGGTAATCGGTGCGCTGAGCAGATCAGCGATGTGCAGGGCGATGTTCTCGGCGGTGGGCACGCAGGTGGCGAAATGGGCCACGTCCTTGTTGAGGAAGGTGTGATCGAAGGGCTCCACCACCAGGTCGTTCACCAGGTTCTGCAGCTCCCCGAGGTCGCAGACCATGCCGGTGCGGGGATCGATCGCACCGCGCACGGTGACATCGAGCAGGTAGTTGTGGCCATGGCCATGGGGGCGGGCGCACTTGCCGTAGATCGCTTCGTTCTCGCTCTGGGAGAGCTCCTCGCGGGCCAGGCGGTGGGCGGCGGAGAAGTGGGTGCGGATCGAGAGGAAGGCTTCCATGGGGTTGCCGATGACATCGGCCCAGAGGGTGGGTTGCTCGTAGAGGCGCAGACCGGCGAGCGGCAGATGCGGGGCCAGACGTGTCCAGATCGCCTGGAGCAGGGCCTCGGTGGTGGGCAGGCGGCCCTCGGGCCGGCTGAGATCGAACTCCGGCCAGCAGTCGTTGAGGAACCGGAAGTCGAGGGGATCGGTGACCTCCCGGCGGATGGCGTGCTTCACATCGGAAAGATTGAGCACCATGCCGTCGCCATCGAGGGGCCCGGCCATCGCCACGATCAGCTCGTAGTTGTGGCCGTGGCCCGGAGCGAGGCTGCAGCGGCCGAAGCGGCTGACGTTCTCCTCATCGCTCAGCTCAGGCAACCGGTAGAGGTGACTGGCGCTGAACAGGGCCCGGCGGGTGATCACGCAGCCACGGCCGCGGCCGTGACGGAACGCGCCGGCGTAGACGCCAGCGCTGGGGGTGGCGGGCATCGCCATGGTCCCGGTGGCCATCGACTCGGCGGCGTCCTGCTGAGGCATCCTAGGGATTCCGCCCCAGGCAACGCCGGATCCGCCGCCTCGCCGCCCAGCCCCATGGCCTCTGAACCGCCCTCCCCCGCCAGCGTGAGTTCTGGGCTGCCAGGGCGCCTGGAGGGCCTGAACATCTACCTGGTGGGGATGATGGGAGCCGGCAAGAGCAGTGTCGGCCGGCCGCTGGCCGAAGCCCTCGGCTATCGCTTCATCGATGCCGACAGCGTTCTGGAGCAGCATGCCGGCTGCTCGATCCCCGAGCTGTTCGAGCGCGGAGGGGAGACAGCCTTCCGTGAGCTGGAGTCGGCCGTGCTCAACCGGATCGCCTGCTGGCATTCCCTGGTGGTGGCCACCGGCGGGGGCGTGGTGTGCCGCCCCTGCAACTGGGGCCAGATGCGACAGGGTCTGGTGGTGTGGCTGGACGCCGATGAGCAGCTGCTGCTGGAGCGCCTGCGGGCCGATCCGGGCCGCAGGCCCCTGCTGGCCACCCCTGATCCCGAGGGGCGTCTGTCCCAGCTGCTGAGCGAACGCCGGCCCTTCTACGGCCAGGCCGACCTCAGGGTGCCCCAGGACGGACGACCGGCAGCAGCCGTCGCCGAGCAGGTGCTGGAAGCGATCCCCACGGTGCTGCGCCAGCGGGTGGCACCACCGCAGGCTGCCACTCAGCTGGTCGACGACACCGGCACCACAACAACCAGCCTGAACGCAGCAGCCGAGCAGCGCTGATTCAGCTGATTCACCGAAGGCGTTCGTCCTTCACCGTGCCGGGGGCTCCAGGCGGACGGCGTACCACTGAATGGCCATGCCGGGCTCCAGCTCCAGTTCACAGGCTGTTTCCAGCAGCCGCTCGGCCCGCTCACGGTCGCTGGAGAGTCCGAGCAGGTCGGCGGGGGGCTCCTCCAGTCCGGCAAGCTGGCTGGTGAGCCAGCTGAGGGTTTCGTCAGCCGTGAGGATGCGCTCCCCCCGGGAGGGCTCCAGCACCACGTAATGATCGAGTTCCCGCAGCAGGGGATCGGACATGCTCAGCTCTCGGGTCGCCTTCATCCTGGCCGCCCTGATCACCCTCTGGCCGGGGCAGGCCCTGGCGGCCAGCGGAGCCACAGGTCCGCTCGAGAGGCGTCTGGCGGCCTGGCCCGCCTGGAGCCTGCCGGCCCCCCTCAGCCGCCCCGGTCGCAGCGACCTGCGCTACCCGGACTGGTTCAGCGGAGCCTGGTGGGTGCACAGCCTGGAGGAGGGCAGTGGTGAGCCGATCCCGGCCTACCCCGTGCGATTCCTGCGGGATGACCGGGGAGCGGTGGTGGGCGATCGTGCCTTCAACGCCACCCAGGTGGGCGACGCGCTGCTGGGGGGTCAGCTGCTCTCGGTGGCCAATGATCCGGCCAACCCCAACCGCCAGCTGGCCTTGCTGCGCGGCGATCTGGAACTGGAATCCACGGTGATCGGGCGCCGCAGCAAGCCGGAGCCGGCGGCCATGGCCCGGGACATGGCCAGGGAGAACCTGCAGGAGTTCCTCGCCGATGAGCTGACCCTGCAGGTGCTGCACGGCCCAGGAGGAGCGCGGATCAGCCGTGTGGAGACCCTGAGCCGCTACTCATTCGTCGCCGGCACTCCGGGCCACGAGCTGATCCGGGGGGAGCAGTGGCAGGCCACCTACCCATCGCCGGAGCAGGGGCTGGTGGCCCAGGCCAGCGGAGGCCATCACCTCTGGCTGCTGCTCAGCCGCAGCCCATGAAGGCCCGGATCAGGGGGAGGGCGGCGAAGCCGGCTCGCTGACGGCGCCTCGACCCAGAGAGAGGTAGAGGCCATCCCTCCAGGCGAAGAGGCTGGTGAGCAGGGGATGGTCGGCCAGGCCGGGCACGCCACGGCCGGCCAGAGGAGCACCGGCGCTGGCCGGGAAGAGCAGCAGCGACAACTGGGCCGCCACCGCGAGATCGGCCAGAGAGAGCCGATCACCCACCAGAAAGCGGCCCGGAGCCAGCAGCACCGCCAGCTGCTCGAGGTTCGCCTGCAGCTGGCGCCGCTCCGTCTGGCCGATGGTGTCGCCGAGGGGGGTGAGCAGGTCGGTGGGCAGGGCCCCCACCAGCGAGCGCAGAAGCGCGGGGGTGGCCTCCGGCAGCAGGGCCCCACGCATGACGGCATCGGAGCCGGCCGCCTGCAGCAGCGCCTGACGCACGCCGGCAGCCAGGGCCGTGTCGGCCCAGTCTTCAAAGAGGAGCACCCGGGCGCGGTCGGCCGGATCCTCGGGAATCAGGGGAGGGGTCGGCACCCGGCTCTCGAGGTGCTGGGCAATGGCGCTGGAGTCGGCGATCACCTCTCCGCCGTCCACCAGCACAGGCACCTGCCTCTGGCCCGAAAGACGGAACAGCTCCAGCTGCCCCAGCCCGGGGGTGACCTCGATGATGCTGTACTCCAGCCCCTTGGCGGCCAGGATCAACCTCACCTTCTCGCAGAAGGAGGAATGGCGGAACTGGTGGAGCTCGAGCATCGGCGGCACGGTCCTCTGGGCGGCAGAGTAGCCCTCATGTTCTCCCGGCGTGGGCGACACCCCGCCACGGCCTCTCGGTTCCACGCCTTGCCACCCACTGCCCCACCTGCGCCATGAAGGACTTCTTCCTCAACGTGACGCGCTACCCGCGCTACCTGGTGGCGTTCAGCCTCGGCGTGTTCAACTCCGTGCTCGAACCTCTGGCGCAACGGCGCAGCAACCCGGTCACCGCCGTGGCCCTGGTGGGGGCCCTGGTGAGCGGAATGATCAGCCTGAGCCTGGTGCTGCGTGCCATGGTGACTCCAGCACCACTGGCATAGGGATGGCACAGGGCCGACGGGTGGAGCGCATGGCCTCCCTGATCCGCCGGGAGATCAGCGAGCTCCTGGTGAATGGCATCAAGGACGAAAGGGTCTCGCTCGGCATGGTCAGCGTGACCCAGGTGGAGGTGGCCGGCGATCTGCAGCACTGCAGGATTTTCGTGAGCATCTACGGCAGTGATGAGAATCGCCAGACGGCCCTGGCCGGCCTCAAATCGGCGGCTCCGTTCGTGAAGGGGGAGCTGGCACGGCGGCTGAATCTGCGTCGAACCCCCGACGTGCAGTTCCTGCTCGATCGCGGCCTGGAGAAGGGCAGCACGGTGCTGGGTCTGCTCAGCCAACTGGGGGAAGAGCGCCAACAGCGAGAGCCGCTCGGTGCGGAAGCGGGCGATGACGGCGGCGACAGCGGGACATGACGATGGTTCGGGGGCAGGCCCAGGAGCCGTTGCCGCCGGCCGCTGAGCTGCGCCGGCAAGTGGCGCGGCTGCTGGTGATCCGCGGCAGCGGCCACCTGGGCGACGGCCAGCGGCGCTACCCACGCTGGGAACTGGAGAACGCCTCGCTCAGGCGGCTGCTGTCCGAGGGGGTGGGCGGCGTGATCCTGCTGGGGGGCAGTGCCGCTGAATTGCGCCTGCGCAGCCGGCAGCTGCAGAGCTGGTCGAGGCAGCCCCTTCTGATCTGTGCCGACGTGGAGGAGGGGGTGGGGCAGCGCTTCGAGGGGGCCAGCTGGCTGGTGCCTCCCCTGGCCGTGGGGCGCCTGCACAGCAGCGATCCGGAGAGGGCCCTCTCCCTGGCCCGGCGCTACGGCCACTGCACGGGCCGCCAGGCGCGGCAGCTGGGGCTCAACGGTGTGCTCGCTCCGGTCTGCGATGTCAACAACAACCCCCGGAATCCGGTGATCAACGTGCGCGCCTGGGGAGAGACGGCCGGCACGGCAGCAGCCCTGGCAGCCGCCTTCCTGGAGGGGGCCCAGGCCGAAGGAGTGCTCTGCTGCGCCAAGCACTTCCCCGGCCATGGCGACACCTCCGACGACTCCCACCTGGAGCTGCCCCGGCTGCCCCATGGAAGGGAGCGGCTGGAAGCGATCGAGTTTCCCCCTTTCCGGGCCGCCATCGCCAGCGGCTGCGCGGCGGTGATGACCGCCCACCTGCAGCTGGACGCCCTGGATCCGCTGCGGCCGGCCACCCTCTCGCGCCCCGTGCTCACAGGGCTGCTGCGGCAGGAGCTGGGATTCACCGGACTGGTGATCACCGACGCCCTGGTGATGGAGGCGATCGCCTCCCGCTGGGGGGCGGCGGAGGCCGCCGTGCTCGCCTTCCAAGCCGGCTCGGATCTGATCCTGATGCCCGCTGATGCCGATGCCGCCATCGATGGCCTCGTGGAGGCCTTCAGCTCGGGGCGCCTGCCGCTGGAGCTGCTGCACAGGAGCCTGCGGCGACGCGAGGAGGCTCTGGCCGCCGCAGACTCCAGGGCTCCGGCAACGTCCCTGACAGGGCCTGAGGAGCTGGGCGAGCTGGAAACAGCGCAGGATCAGGCGCTGGCGCGGGAGCTGGTGGAGATGAGTCTGGACACGCGGAGCCCCCAGGCCCTGCCGGCCGGGCCGGGGGTCAACCTGATCCGCCTGGACAACAGCCTGGCCTGTCCCTTCCTGCCGGCGATGGCACCGGCCCTGCTGCGGCCTGCCACAGCCGGCTACCGGACCTGCCTGCTGGATCCCCGTGGCCCCAGCCCCTGGAGCGGGAACGCCGACGCCCCCCTCGCTCTCGAGCGCCTGCCGGATGGGCCGGTGTTCCTGCAGTTGTTCGTGCGCGGCAATCCCTTCCGAGGCAGCGCCGGAGGTGATGAACCCTGGCCCGAGGTGATCCGCCAGCTGCTTGGGGTCCACCGGTTGGCGGGCCTGACCGTGCTGGGCAGTCCGTATCTGTGGGAAGCCCTGGAGCCCCTGCTCCCCAGCGGGATTCCCGCGGGCTACAGCCCCGCCCAGATGCCTCTGGCCCAGGCCGCCCTGCTCACCCGGCTCGGCCTGGCCGTCGGTGACGCCGCCGAAGGAGGCTTCACCGACTGAACCGGCTCACAGCCGGAGACCTGACCTCACGCCCCTAACCTCACGCCCGGATGCGGGCCGCCGCCGTGCTCAGCCTGTCGATGATCGTGCGCAACGAGGCCCAGCGGCTCGGCCGCTGCCTGGAGTCGGTGGCGGGCTTCGCCGATGAACTGGTGGTGGTGGACACCGGCTCCAGCGACGGCACGGTGGCCGTGGCCGAACAGCATGGCGCCCGGGTGGAGCGCATCCCCTGGCCCGGGGATTTCGCCCCCGCCCGCAACCAGGCTCTGGAGAGGGTCCGGGGCACCTGGGTGCTGGTGCTGGATGCCGACGAACAGCTGCTGGAGGACGCCAAGGAGCCCCTGCGGGCGTTGATGGCCGATCCCGACACGCTGTTGATCAACCTGCTGCGCCAGGAAGTGGGCGCGCTCCAATCGCCCTACTCCAGTGTCAGCCGTCTGTTCCGGCGTCACCCTCAGATCCGCTGGAGCCGCCCGTATCACGCGATGGTCGATGACAGCGTCACCGAACTGATGGCCAGGGAGCCCCGCTGGCGGGTGGTGGACTACCCCCACCCGGCGATCCGCCATGAGGGCTACCGGCCGGAACTGCTCGCCGATGGGCGCAAAGCGCGGCAGCTGCGGCGGGCCATGGAGCAGGAGTTGCGGGACCACCCCGGCAATGCCTACGCCAGCGCCAAACTCGGCGGCCTCGAGATCAGCGAGGGGCACGTGAAGCGCGGCATCGCCCTGCTCAAGGCCGGGCTGGCCGGCTGCCCCTCCGGCGCCCACCCGGAGCGGTTCGAATTGCTGCTGCACCTGGCGATGGCCGAGGCCAGCCGCCATCCCTCCAGGGCCGCGGCCCTCTACCGGGAGGCGCTGGCCGTGCCGCTCGATCCACGGCTCCAGGTGACGGCACGGCTGAACCTGGCGGCTCTGCAGCTCCAGGACGGCGCCACGGCCGAAGCCGCCCAGCTGGCGGAAGCCGTCACACGCGGAGCCCCCGAACTGGCCCTGGGCTGGTACAACCTCGGCCTGATCCGGCGCCGTCTCGGCGACCTCCGCGGCTCCCTGGAGGCCTATGACATCGCCGTGAGCCTGGCTCCCGAGCACGCCGAAACCCACCAGAACCGAGCAGTGGCTCAGCTGCTGGCGGGCGACATCAGCGCTGCCCGCGCCGGTTTTCGCCGGGCCATCACCCTGTTGCGGCAGCAGGGCCGCACCAGCGACGCCGAGACCCTGCACCGGCAGGCGGGGGCCATGGTGAGACTGGACGACTGATGGAGGTGGCCGTGCTCTCAGGTCGGGTGGTGGTGGTGACGCGGGCCGAGCGGCAGCTGAGCGAGGCCCGGGCGCTGTTCGAGCGCGCCGGTGCCCGGGTGCTGGACCTTCCCGCCCTGGTGATCGGTCCTCCCGATGAATGGGGCCCCCTCGATGACGCCCTTGCGGAACTGGATGCCTTCCACTGGCTGGTGTTCTCCAGCGTCAACGGGGTGGAGGCGGTGGAGCAGAGGTTGCAGCGGGTCGGGAGGAACCTCGGCGATCGCCCCCGCGGCCTCAAGATCGCGGCGGTCGGCCGCAAGACCGCCGCCCGCCTCGAGCAACTGGGTGCCCCCGCCGATTTCATACCGCCCGATTTCGTGGCCGACAGCCTGATCGAGCATTTCCCGGTCTCGGGCTGGGGACAACGCCTGCTGCTGCCCAGGGTCCAGAGCGGCGGCCGCACGCTGCTGGCGGAAGCCTTCGCCGAGGCCGGCACGCGAGTGGTGGAGGCGGCCGCCTACGAGTCCCGCTGTCCGCCCCATCTGCCCCTGGCCACAGCCGCCGCCCTGCGCGAAGGGCAGGTGGAGGCCATCACCTTCACCAGCGGCAAGACGGTGCGCCACACCGTTCAGCTGCTGGCCCAGGACCTGGGAGAGACCTGGCGCGAACGGCTGGACTCCGTCGCTCTGGTGTCGATCGGTCCCCAGACCAGCGCCACCTGCCTGGAGCTGCTGGGACGGGTGGATGCCGAAGCCGACCCCCATGACCTGGAGGGGCTGGTGGCGGCCTGCGGCCGTGCCCTGGGGGGGGAGCCGGGAGCCTGAATCCCCCCGGACCCTGCTCCGCCCGTGGCCTCACACCAACCCGGAAGAGCCCCTTCAGAGCTCGGCGATCACCACCTGGCCCCTGGCTTTGCTCTGACGACTCACGAGGGTCAGACGGCCACGCAGCACATCGATCGAGGCCACTCCCCAGGCCTCGGGCAGAAGGTCGGTGGTGCGGCCACCGACATCGCCCACGGCCAGAGAGCCGCTCTGACCACCGAACTGAACGAGAGCCATGGGGCGACTGCCGCTGCTGATCACACCCTGGAAGCGAAAGCCCTCGGGCAGGGACAGCGGGGGGGGCACAGCGGTGGGCCCAGGTCCACCGGGGTCCCGGCTGAACCTGGTGACCGCCAGCGGCGCAAAGGGGTCTAGACGGCCCGGGGGCATCGCCGCCTCCACCTGCTGGACCGTGGGGAGCGGGGTGAAGCCTGCCTGGGCGACACCGGCCGACGCCGGAGCGGGTGGGCTCGCTGGGGCTGCAGGGGCTGTTCCTGATGGAGCAGGGGCCTGAGGGGGTACGGCACCTGTGTCGGCAGGGGGTGTGCCTCCGCAGCCCCCAAGGCCGGCGAGCAGCAGCGGCAGCAGGGCATGGCCCAGTCCACCTCGAGCCCTGGACAGGCCGGGGTGATGCTGCTCAGGGCTGGCCATGCTCATGCTCCACAAGGTCCCGGAAGCGATCCAGGTTGGCCTGGAGTTCGCGTGTGACGATGCCTCCAAGGATGCTCGGTTCCATCAGAGGTGCAAGGACTCCCGGCAGCTCGTAGCTCACGGTCAGCCTGACAACCGTCAGGTGATCGGACTGGGGATAGAAGCGCACGGCTCCCTTGGTGGGCAGGCCCCCGACCGACTCCCAGTGCAGCTGCTGGGCTTCGATCCGGTGGGAGATGCGGGCCTTCCAATGGAAGCGGAATCCCTGGGCCGCCAGGGTCCAGTCGGTGAGGTCGGGATCGTCGAGGGTCACCACCGATTCGATCCAGCGCATCCAGCGCGGCATCGCCTCCAGATCGCTCCAGACCTCCCAGACCCGCTCCACCGGAGCCTTGATCTCCGTGGTCACACTGTGCTCGAGCCAACGTCCCATGCTGATCAGGCCACGGCGGCGACAGAGGCCAGCCGCACAGGCTGATCCAGGATGGCGGCAGCCGCCAGTCGCCCGCTCATGGTGGCCCCCTCCATCGAATCGATGTAGTCCTGGCGCGTGTAACTGCCGGCCAGGAAGAAATTGGCCACCGGCGTGCGCTGCTCCGGACGGAAGGGTTCCATGCCTGGGGCCTCGCGATACAACGACTGAGCCAGTTTGACCACGTTGCTCCAGATCAGGTTGAGGCCGCGGGCCGAGGGGAACAGCTCACGCACCTGGGCGTCCACCAGGGCGGCGATCTCGTCGTTCCGGCGTGGAATCCAGGGATCGCCTGGGGTGAGCACGCACTGCAGGAGGGACCCCTCCCCCTCACGCCGATAGTCAGCCGGACTGGCCAGGGCCAGATCGGCGAAACAGCTGAAATCGGCATCAGCGGTGTACAGGAGGTTGTCCAGTCCACTCGCCGTGGTGAGATCGCGGCGGGCGGCGGCGTGATCCTCGCCCTCCCCCAGCTCGGTCACCCAGCCGTCGTAACGCAACTGCACGGTGGCCACCGGCACCGCTTCGAGGCGGTAGATGTTCTCGAACTGGGCATAACGACGCCAGGAGGGCGGCAGCAGCCGCTGGATTCCGGGCACGTCACAGGCCGCCAGATAGGCGTCGGCCTCGACACTGATCTCGCCATCAGGGGTCCCCAGCCTCAGGCCCGTGACCAGTGGCGCTGCCTCCGGTCCAGCGCCCTCCTCGAAGCAGACCTCACTGACCCTGTGGCGCAGGTGAAGCCTCCCCCCGCGGGCTTCGATGTAGTCGAGGATGGGCTGGTGCAGCCAGCGGTGCGGCGAGCCCTTGAGCAGATTGAGCTTGGAGGCCTCGGTCTTGGAGGCGAACATCATGAAGATCGTGAGCATGCAGCGAGCCGAGATGGCCTCGCAATCGATGAAGCCCAGGGCATAGGCGATCGGATCCCACATCCTCTCCACGCTGCGGGCACTGCCGCCGTGGCTGAGGAACCAGTCGCGAAAACTGATGCGGTCGAGGGAGCGGATCACGGCCATCGCGCCCTCGTAGTCCACCAGACCACGCACGATCGGGCTGGTGCCCAGGGCCAGGGCATTGCGCAGCTTGTCGATCCAGTCGAGCTGCGGGGTGGTGAAGAAGGCTTTTAGTCCGTTGAAGGGGGCGCCGATCGGGAAGCGGAAGTCCAGTTCGCGCAGGTCACCGCCCCTGTTCACGAACAGATGGGTGTGCTGCTTGGGCAGGAGGTTGCCGAAGGCTCCAACCTTGCGCATCAGCGCAAACAGATTGGCGTAGTTGAAGAAGAAAACGTGCAGGCCCATCTCGATGTGGTTGCCGCCGTCATCGACCCAGCTGCCGACCTTGCCACCCACGAACGGACGGGATTCGTAGAGGTCAACCTGGTGGCCGTCATCACAGAGATCAACCGCGGCTGCCAGACCGGCCAGACCAGCTCCCACGATGGCGACGCGCACCCTGTGTCTCCCTGAAGTGCGGCAACTCTATGGAGCCGTCTCTGGCGGCGGTGGAACACCAGAGTCCGGAAGGCCTCCATAGAGTGGCTCCACATCCCGTTCCCCCTGTCGCAGGCGTCGCCCATGAGCAGTCCCAGCACCGATGCCCCCTCCGCGGTCCAGGAGGCAACCACCCCGGCGGTTGTCGCCCCACCGGCGGCCACCCACACCGGTAAGGACGGCAAGGGCATCCGCATCACCGAACCAGCCATGAAGCAACTGGCCGCCCTGATGCAGCAGCAGGGCAACGACAAGCTTCTGAGAGTGGGTGTGCGCTCCGGTGGCTGCAGCGGCATGAGCTACACCATGGATTTCATCGACAGCGACGCGATCCGCGTCGACGATGAGCTGTACGTCTATGAGCCCGACGGTGCCCCCAGCTTCCGGGTGGTGAGCGATCCCAAGAGCCTGCTGTACATCTACGGCATGCAGCTGGATTTCAGCTCCGCCCTGATCGGTGGCGGCTTCAACTTCACCAACCCCAATGCCAGCCAGACCTGTGGCTGCGGCAGCTCCTTCGCCGTCTGATCCGCCGCTGGCCGGGCCGCCAACGTGGGAATCTGGGTGTCCCTGAGCTGCCGCAGCCGATGACGGCCACCACAAAGTCCGCCGAATCCCTCTTCGATCAGGCCATCAGCCGCTATCAGCAGGGGGCTGCAGCCGCTGACGTCATCGACGACTTCCTGACGATCACGGCCCAGGCCCCCCGTCTATCCGCCGCCTGGACCTGCCTGGCCTGGCTGCAGCTGCTCGAGGACCAGCCCGAACCGGCACTGCGCTCGGCGCGGATGGCGGTCAAGCTCAACCCACAGGATCCCCAGTCGCGCGTGAACCTCTGCCTGGCCATGCTCGAGTCGGGCGCTAAAGGAGTCCGTGAGCACATCGATCTGGTGCTGCGCATCACGGCCGTGTCACCGGAGCTGGCCAAGGACTTGAACGAATCGATCGCCGATGGGCTCAGCCGGCGCCCGGGCTGGAAGTCCCTGGAGAAAGTCAAAGCCTGGCTCCAGGGTTGATCCCTGGATCCATCCCCATGGGCGATCCCAGCCGGCGCCTGCTCCTGCTCAGCAATGGCCACGGGGAAGACCTCAGCGGCAGCCTGATCGGGCAGGAATTGCAGCAGCTGGGACTGGAGGTCGTGGCCCTGCCGCTGGTCGGTCATGGCGGTGCCTACCGCCAGGCAGGACTGCCTGTGCTGGGGCACACCCGGGAATTCAGCACCGGCGGCCTGGGCTACACCAGCTTCGGCGGTCGCCTGACTGAACTGGTCCAGGGCCAGGCCACCTACCTGCTGAGTCAGCTGGTGCTGTTCTTCAGGGAAGCGCGGCACTGCGCAGCCGTGGTGGTGGTCGGGGATGTGATCCCCGTTCTCGCAGCCTGGTGCAGCCGCCGGCCGGTGATCACCTACCTGGTGGCCTACTCGAGCCACTACGAAGGCCGCCTGCGCCTGCCCTGGCCCTGCGGGAGCTGCCTGCGCAGCGGCCGCTTCCTGCGGGTGTTCAGCCGCGACGCCTTCACGGCCGAGGACCTCAGCCACCAGCTCGGGCGGTCTGTGGATTTTCTCGGCAACCCCTTCCTCGACCGGGTCCTGGAGGGCACACCTCCCCTCGACAGGCAGGAGGCCGGAACGCCCATCCCACGGCTGGGGTTGCTTCCAGGCAGCCGCCTGCCCGAGGCCCTGCGCAACTTCGAGTTGATGTTGCAGGTGCTCACCCGCCTGCCCGCGAACCTGCAGACCAGCAGCGGCCTGCACCTGGACGCTGCCCTGGTGGGGGCCATCGATGCGGCGACGGTGGCCAGGATCAGCCGCCCCCTGGGCTGGCACCTGGAGCCGGAGGGACGTCTGCTCCGTGGGGAGCTGGAGCTGAGGCTGCACTGGGGGAGATTCCCAGCTGTGGTTCAGCAGGCCGACCTGCTGCTGGCCATGACCGGTACGGCCACGGAACAGGCGGTGGGACTGGGGAAACCCGTGGTTCAGCTGGCAGGGGGCGGCCCGCAGTTCAGCCCCAATTTCGCCGAAGCTCAACGGCGCCTGCTCGGGCCCTCACTGTTCAGCGCCGAGGGGGAACCTGGCTCGGAGCGCAGCCTGGGGGGCACCGCCGTGCTGGTGGGCGAGGTGCTGCGCCAGCTGCGGCACACCGATCTGGGGGAGCGTTGCCGGCATAACGGCCTGGAACGCATCGGTGGTCCCGGCGGGGCCGCCAGGATGGCCGGGCAGATCCTGCAGGCCCTCGATGAATCCTCAGTCCCGCTCCAGTGAAGCCGGCGGCACGGAAGCTCTGGCACCGCGGCTGAAGCGCTGGATCGACACCGTGCTGGTGATCGATGTCTTCCTTGTGATCGCGGGGGCGATCTGGTTCGCCCTGGCGGTGGCCCTGCACAGCCAGCATGTGGAGGCGCCGCTGCAGCTGCTGCAGCGGCTCTGGGACCCCCTGTTCACGCCGGCGATCGGCCTGCTGATGGCGGCGGCCCTGGTCAGTGGACTGCTGGGCTGGTGGCAGCGGCAAGGGCTGAGTCGAGGTCGGGATAGCGAAACGTGAAGCCCTGGGGCCCCAGCCGCTCGGAGACCACCTGCTGGCCTTCCAGCACCACCGCAGCACCATCCCCGAGCATCAGCTGCAGCACCGGTGCGGGCACCGGCAACAGGCTGGGACGCTTCAGCACCCGGCCGAGGGCAGTCGCGAACCGGTCCATGCGCACGGGCTCAGGGGCCACGGCGTTGTACACGCCCTCATAGGCCGGGGTTTCGAGAGCAGTGGCGATGAGCGCGCAGAGGTCGCTGCGCTGAATCCAGCTCATCCACTGGCGGCCGGAGCCGATCGGACCGCCCAGGCCGGCGCGGAACACGGGCAGCATCTTGCCGAGGGCTCCCCCATCGGGGCCGAGCACGATGCCGATCCGCAGCTTCACCACCCGGCAGTCGGCAGGAGCCTGATCGGCAGCCGCCTCCCAGTCGCGACAGAGCTGACCGAGGAGATCAGGGGCCGCCGGGCTGGATTCACTGAACCGGGCCTCCTCGCTGCTTCCGTAGTAGCCCACGGCGGAACCGCTCACCAGCACACGGCCCAGCCTGGGATGGGCCTGGAGCGCCTCCACCAGACGCGTCGTACTTCCGAGGCGGCTGTCGATCAGCCTGCGCCGCTGCTCCTCGCTCCAGCGCTTCTCCGCGATCGGCTCCCCGGCCAGATTCACCACCCCCTCCGCCTCGGCAACGGCAGCGATCAGAGCAGGCTCCTGCCAGGAGGCCGCCTGGGCCGGATCCGCCTGGATTCGTCGCAGGTCCGGATGCTCCAGCCCCGCCAGGGGGTGGCTCTGGCGGCTCACCACCACCAGCTGATGCCCCCGAGTGAGCAGGAGAGGCACCAGCTCACGCCCCACGAACCCCGTACATCCCAGCAGCAGCAGTCTCACGGGCCAATGCAGCACACACCACAGCCGAGGCTAGGGGGCACCCCAGGCCGCCCGGGCCGACTTAGCGTGGTCCCTGAGCAGAGTCGACCGTCCATGGCCCAGACCCCAACGGATGCCATCGCCCCCAAGGCCACTCCCGTCAAGAAAGGCACCCTGGTGAAGGTCAGCAGGAGCGCCTACATGGGCAGTCTGGAAGCCGCCGCCAGCGATCCCACTCCCCCCGACTACCTGTTCGAAGGACCCGGCGAAGTGCTGGCCCTCAACGGTGACTACGCCCAGTTGCGCTGGAGCCTGCCGGTTCCGGACGTGTGGCTGCGGCTCGATCAGCTCGAGGCCTGCTGACGGCTGATCCATTCATCCCGGGCCCCCGTCCGTCCGGCCTCAGAGATCGAGTCGGCGGCGCTCGTCCTTGAGGTGGCTGCGCCGTTGCTTCGCCTCCCGCAGCATCTCGCGGCCATCGCGCAGGTAGCTGTCGACATAGCCCATGGTGTAACGCTCCAGCTCCAGCAGGGCATCCTGGACCTGGCTGAGGCAGTGGTAGAGGCTGAGACCGAAGCCCTTGGCCTCGCTTGGACAGGGACGCGAGCGGTACAGGGCCTCCACCTTGTCCATACGGCTTTTGCTCTGCTCCAGGTAGGCGCAGAACGCCTCCATCAGGCTGTCGTCGTAGGGATCGGCGGCCAGAGCGCGCAACTGGCTGGGGAAGGGGTTGATCACCTGGGCCAGCAACCGATCGATCGGCCCGTAGACCTGCTGCAACCAGCCCAGCAGAGCCCCGTCACGGACGTGACCGCTGGGGGCCGGCCTGGCGGCGCCGGATGCAGGCCGCCTGCCTCGGGCTGAGGGCAGCCGGCTGAGGTCGTAGTGGCGGCGGCGGTCGCCGTCACCCAGAACCGCCCAGGCGGCATTGATGGCCAGGATCGCGGTGTCATCTCCACCGGCATCGGGATGGTGCCTCTTGACCAGGGCGCGGTACGCGGCCTTGATCTCATCCGCCCCCGCCGTGGCTGGCACGCCCAGGACGGCATAGAAATCACTGCTGGCCAGGGCTGCCTTCAAGGGGGGTGATGGCGGCTGGAGCCATCATGGCAAGGGCAACAGCCATGAAAAAGCCCCCTGACGGGGGCCGGTGGTGTGTGAGGGTGCGAACGGACTAGACCAGCTGGCTCAGAACTTGAAGGTGGTCTGAACGAGACCGCCGAAGTTGCTGAAGCTGTTGTCGTCGCCGGTGAGCTGTCCGAGCGGACGGCTCAGGTAGAAGATCGCCGGGGTGACGGCGATGTTGTCGGTGACCTGGAACTTGTACCACCACTCCCAGACGTAGTTGCCATCGGCAGGGGTGGTGTTGCCCGAGTCATCGCTGCCGCGAGAGAGCGCCGTGGCGAACACGGGCTGACCCACGGCCATACCGGCGGCATTGCCCTTGGCGAAGAGATCAGTCCACTGCAGGCCGACGAACCAGCTCTGGCTTTCCTTCACGAAGGGCTGAACGTAATCAAGGCCCGCGGCGTTGGTGCCATTGCTGGAGAGGCTGTTGAGACCCCAGCCGAGGCTGATCGAGGGGATCCAGCCGCTCTCCTTGGGTTGCCAGTAGGCGTTGGCCGCCACACTGTTCGATTCTCCACTCACCAGGAACCAGCTGTTGCTGGCCGCGAAGTTCGTGCCACGGCGGAAGTTCGTGGCCTGCTGGCCATAGCGGTAGGCCAGCGACACGTTCCACTGGGGAGCGGTGTAGTTGAGCTGGGCCAGGAAATTGCCGCGTGCGCAATCCGTACCGATACCACCTTCGCTGCTGGAGCAGACGTTGTCATTGCCATCGAAGGCCTGACCTGAACTGCCCTGCTGAGCCACGTAGTTAGCCGAGGCGCTGAATCGGCCCTGACCTTTCTTGACGTTCTGCTTCCAGATCACACCGCCCAGAGCACCGGTGGCCTTGTTGTAGACACCGGGTGCACCCCAGAGCTGGAAAACATCAAGGATTTTGTCACCACCACCGCTGCCATAAAGCGACGGTGTGACAGCGACCGACTCAGTATTTCTGGCCTTGGCACCAAGAATAAAGGTGAAATCGCGGCCCAGAGGGAAGCGGTAGTAGAGACGATCGACGCCGACTGAGTCAGAACCACCGAAGCCATTGCTGGCCACATCCAGCGCCGTGAGGTTGACGCCATTGCCACTGAAGGCATTGTTAAAGTTACCTGTCCGCAGACGGGTGTAGAGCAGATCCTTGCCGGTGAAGCTGGTGAGCAGGTTCAGCCGGAGGTCATAGTTGAACGTAGTGGCGCCGAACTGAGCGTTGTACTTTTCAGCGGCATCACGGCTGCCGAAGGTGGGCGAAGCACCGAAGACTCCGGCACCCGGGCGATCACCACTGGCCGTGACGGCGCCGACCACGAAGGTGGCCTGGCCCTGAAGTTTCGTGGTTGTGGAGAACTGTGTGGCCTCCAGTTCGCCCACCTTGGCCTCGAGGCGATCCACACGGCCCCGCAGGATGGCGAGCTCCTTCTCGAACTCCTTGAGCAGGCGGCGCAACTCATCGGTCACTTCGGTGATCCGATCGAGGCAGGCGTTGAGCAGAGCCGCAGCTTCCCAGCGGCTCAGGGGCTGCTTGCCTCGGAAGGTGCCGTCGGGATAACCGGCGACGCAGCCGTAGCGCTCGATCAGGTTCGAGAGTGCCTGATAGGCCCACTCGGTGGGCTGAACATCAGAAAACTGGGTGATGCTGGTCACCTGATCTTTCTTGCCGGCATACTTTTTCATGCCGTCCAGATCAAAGTCCGCGGCCGAAGCGGCCATGGGAGCCACCAGCCCGAGGGCGACCGGTGCCAGCAGCAGACGCTGGAACAATTTCATTCAATCCTCACACCAATTGAGGGATGGTCCAAAAGGACACTGGAAGATTGTATCGAAATGACGGATTAGGGCCCACGCCTGCAAACACATGGCCAGGTATCGCCGGTCACACACGAAACGCCAAAGCCGTTCTCCTGCAGAGGATTTCAAGCCCTGGACATAGGCAGCCAGGCCCTGGAGAAGTCCAGGTGAACACAAAAAAGCCGTGGGCGGAGCCACGGCCTGAAGAGAACAGTCTGGAGAGGACCAGAACTGATTCATGAAGTCAAAGAACCAGCCAGATCAAGGTGTGTGAGGAGATGATCTGGCTGGAGAAGAGATCAGCCGAAGCTGATCAACCGATCAGGAACGATCAGAACTTGAAGGTGGTCTTGACCAGGCCACCAAAGTTGTCGAAGGTGTCGCTGCTGGACTTCTGGAGCTGACCCAGGGGCACGCTGAGGTAGAAGAGCGCAGGGGTGACCGAGATGTTGTCGGTGACCTGGAACTTGTACCACCACTCCCAGGCATAGTTGCCGTCGTTGGCCTCAAGAAGGCTGTCATCACCCGAACCGGTCAGGAAAGTGGCCTGACCCACGGCCATGCCGGCAGCATTGCCCTTGATGAACACGTCGGTCCATTGCAGACCCACATACCAGGACTGGGTCGTGGCACCGTCGATGGCATCTTCCAGAGCACCAGCGGAGCTGCTGTCTGCGCTGTGGGAGTTAAGACCCCAACCCAGGCTGACCGAAGGGAGCCAACCGGAGTTGGAGGGCTGCCAATAGCCACTGACACCAACCGAATTCACGCTGGAGGAGAGCGCATACCCGAGGTTGGCCAGGGGAGTGCCATTGCCGCCGTAGAGACCAGCCAGACCACCCTGAGGGCTGGTGTAGGTGTACGCGGCAGCAATACCGAAGTTCTCGTTGTTCCAGGCGATCTGGGCGGTGCCGGTCTGAGCGGAACCCTCGGTGCCGATGCCGCCGAAGTTGGGGTTACCCACGTTGCCGTTGGCGGCCACGTAGTTGGCGCTGATGCTGAAGCCGCCGCTCTTCCACCAGATACCACCACCGGAGCCGAGGGTCAGGGGGTAGGCACCGGGAGCGCCGCCGTAGGTGAAGATGTCGAGGACGGTGTCAGCGGGATACACGCTGGGCCAGAAGGCGAGCATGTCGTCCTGACGGACCTTGCCACCGATCGTGGCGGTGAAGCTCTTGCCCAGGGGGAACTGATAGAAGAGGCGGTTGACTTCGACGGAATCGGCACCGCTGGCACCCTCGAAGGCCACCTCGAAGGCGTTCAGACCAACGAGGTTGTCGGGGTTGGCCGCGCCCCAGGGGCTGGAGCCGAAGTTGCCGGCACGCAGGCGGGTGCGCAGCAGGTCCTTGCCGGTGAAGCTGGTGTCGAGGTAGAGGTCGAGGTTGTAGTTGAAGGCGGTGGCACCTTGCTGAGCTGCGGCGACGTCAGCAAACTTCGGGTTGAGGCTGTTGGGGAGTCCGCTGTTGTTACCCAGGACACGGGCATCGCCACCGAAGGCGTTGGCGCCGATGGTGAAGGTGGCCACACCACGCAGCTTGGTGGTGGTGGAGAACTGATTGGCCTCCAGTTCACCGACCTTGGCCTCGAGGTTGTCGACGCGGCCGCGCAGGATGGCGAGTTCCTTCTCGAACTCCTTGAGCAGACGGCGAAGCTCGTCGGTCACCTCGGTGATCCGATCGAGGCAGGCGTTGAGCAGAGCGGCGGCTTCCCAGCGGCTCAGAGGCTTCTTGCCACGGAAGGTGCCATCGGGATAGCCGGCGACGCAGCCGTAGCGCTCGATCAGGTTCGAGAGCGCCTGGTAGGCCCACTCGGTGGGCTGCACGTCGGAGAACTGAGTGATGCTGGTGACCTGATCCTCGGAGGCGGAATACTGGTTGATGCCGTCCAGGTTCATTTCGCCGGCGGTGGCGGCCACGGGGGCCATCAGTCCGAGGGCGACAGGTGCCAGCAGCAATTGCCGGAAGAATTTCATGGGGTCCTCACACAAGTTGGCGCAATGCGCCTGCATGAAGAATCACCCCCAGCCGCCGGGCTGGCCCGGGTAGATGTGACAGAAAGCACAACGGCTGGGGGAACGGGGCCTGGTCCAGACTCGCCCCAACCGCCGCCACGGCCCTGAACGCACGGTCCCAACGCCCCTGGCTGTGGTGGCTGGCCCTGGCGGCCCTGTGGTTGGCGGGCAGCCTGGCCGACCGGCTGTGGCTGCATCTCGATCAGCGGCTGCCGGCCTGGGACCAGGCCGACTACCTCAACAGTGCGGTGGACCACGGCCGGGCCCTGGGGCTGCTGCCGGGCGGGGGCTGGCAGGGCTGGCCGGACCTGCTGGATCTCTCCCCCAAGGTGCCGCCGCTGGCGAGTCTGGTGAACGGCGCGGTGATCGCCCTCGCTGGCGACAGCCCCGATCAGGCCAGCGCCGCCCTGGCTCTCTGGCAGGGGTTGCTGCTGGTGAGCGTGGCCGGCTGGGGACGACAGCTGGTGTCGCCCGGTTTCGGCCTGCTGGCGGCGGCGCTGACCAGCACCACACCGGCCCTGGTCAGCCTCCGGCTGGATTTCACCCTCGACCTGCCCCTCACCGCCACCAGCGTGCTGGCCCTCTGGCTGCTGGGGCGCTGGGCGGCACCTGAGCCCAGGGGGGGGAGCTGGGGACAGGCCGCTGCAGCGGCGCTGGCGCTGGCGGCGGCCGTGCTGGTGAAGCAGAGCGCGTTGCTGGTGCTGCTCCCCCCAGCCCTGTGGGCGGCGCTCCGGGGGCTGGGACACCCCCAGCGGCGCTGGCAGGCGCTGGGGGGCCTGGGGCTGGTGCTCGCCCTGGTGCTCCCCTGGCTGCAGCACAACTGGATCACCACCATCGGCGGCACCAACAGGGCCGTGCTGGAGTCGGCCGCCCAGGAGGGAGACCCGCCGCCGTTCAGCCTGGCCAGCCTCCTCTGGTATCCCCGGCTCTGGCCCCGGCAGCTGGGACTGGTCAACAGCCTGCCTGCCGTGGCAGGCGCGCTGCTGGCCCTGGGCGCCGCCTGGCGCCGTCGGGGGTTCCCGCGACCTCAGCCAGCCGTTGAGACGGGTCAGGCCAAGGACGGCCGGGGCTGGGCCTGGCTGATCGGCTGCAGCCTCAGTGGCTGGCTGTTCACCACCCTCAGCCCCAACAAGGACCCCCGCTACATCACTCCGGTCCTGCCCCTCCTGGTGCTGCTCCTGTGCTGGGGCTGGTGGCAGCTCGGAGGGGTCCTTCGCCGGCAGGGCCAGGGGCGCGCCAGCTGGGTGGCCCTGTCCGCCGGGCTGGCGGTCAGTGCGGGCAGCGCCGTGGCCGCCCAGGCCGGCGAGATCCGCTGGCAGCCCCGCTCACCCCTTCCAGCGGTCATGGACGCCATGCGTCAGCAGGTGGGTGAGCAGCCCTGCACCCTGGTGGTGCTGCCCAATGCCCCCGAGCTCAACGAGCACACCGCCACGGTGTTCGGTCGGGCCCGGGGAGGGCAGATCGTGGCCAGGCAGCTCGGCCGTCAGCCCAGAGAACGGCAGCTGGTGCTGGATCAGGCGGAGTGGATCCTGCTCACCACCGGCGAGGCGGGCATGCGGCGGGAAGCCTCACGGCAGCTGGCCAGGGAGATCCGCCAGGATCCCCGATTCCGGTTGGTGGGCCGCTGGCCCTGGAGCGACGGCGAACCTGTGGAGCTGTGGACGCGCCGCCGGCCCGTGGCCGCCACGGCCCGCTTCGATCGCCGCTTCATCGAACTGGCCTCCGGCCTGAAGCGGGGTCCCGCCGGGCTGGCGCCGGTGTTCGAGGCCATCGGCCCCCAGCACCAGCTCGATGGCCACTGGCTCTACCAGGGTCGGGTGACCGACTGGGCCGAGCAGCGCCTGCGCTCCGATGCCAGTGATCGTGAGGCGCTCTGGACACTGGCGCTTCTGGCGGTCCTGCACAACCGTCCGAACCAGGCGGATCATTGGTTCTCCCGCCTGCAGACCCTGGAGCCGGGCAACCCATGGCCGCCGGCCTACCGCAGTGTGGTGCTGCTGGCCGGCTGGAATCCCTGGCGCGCCCATGCCGTGGCCAGCGCCGCGGCCCGTGGTCATCAGGAGCCGGTGCTCGACGCCCTTGCCGATGTGAGCGGCGCCCTGCTGGCCAATCCCTTCAGCCTGCAGCGGGCCTTCCGTTCGGTTCCCCAGGCCACCAGCAGAGTGACCGACCAGATGAAGCAGGACCAACGATGAGGGTGGGCCGCGTGCTGCTCGGGCTCTGGGCCGTGGCCCTGGTGCTGGCCCTCGCCGGCCTGGGCAATCTGCCCCTGCGCGACTGGGATGAGGGCATCGTGGCTCGGGTGGCCCTGGAGACCAGCCAGGCGCCCTGGCCCGACAGCCTGCTGCCGACGTTCTGGGGATCCACCTATCTGAACAAGCCTCCGGGACTGCACTGGCTGATCGCAGGCGTGATCCAGCTCTGGCGCGCCCTCAGCGGCGAGGCCACCGCCCTCCCCCCGGAGTGGGTGATCAGGCTGGCGCCGGCGCTGATTTCGAGCCTGCTGGTGCCGCTGATCGGCGCGATTCAGCTGCGCCTGCGGCCCAGCCAGCCCCAGGCCGCCGTAGCAGCGGCAGCCATTGCCCTCACCCTGATGCCCCTGGTCCGCCACAGCCGGCTGGCCATGCTCGATGGGGCCCAGCTCACGGCCATGGCCCTGCTCTGGCTGGGCCTGCTGCTGGCTGGGCCCCGGCCTCGGGCGGCCCTCTCGGGCGGCCTGATCGCTGGGGCAGGGGGCAGTGCCCTGCTGCTGCTCAAGGCGCCGGTGCTGTTGCCGGTGCTGACCACGGGGCTGCTGCTGCGCTGGCTCGATCATGATCTGGATCGGCGGGCCTGGCTGCGCCTGGGCCTGGGCCTGGGCCTCGGGCTGTCATTGGGCCTGGCCTGGCACGGCTGGCATGGGCTGCAACGGGGCCCGGAGGCCCTGCTGATGTGGGGCGGCCAGGGGCTGCTGCGTTTCACCACCACGGTGGAGGAGCACCACGGCGGTCCTCTCGTGCCGCTGCTGGAGGTGCTGGAGGGGGGGTGGCCCTGGCTGCCCCTCTGGCCTATCGGTCTGGGGCTGGCCTGGCGGGAACGGCGGCAACCGGCCGGCCGCTGGAGCCTGGGCCTGACCCTGGCCGCCACCCTCACCGTGCTGCCGATGAAGACCCAGCTGCCCTGGTACAGCCTGCTGCTCTGGCCACCGTTCTGCCTGATCTGCGGGCCGGTCCTGGCTCGCCTGATGGAGCCACCCCGCCCCCGAGGCCTGCTGAGGCCGCTGCCCTGGTTCTGGGCCGTTCTGGGGGGGGTGCTGGTGTTGGCATCCCTGCTGGCGCCATCGCCGCTGCGCTGGATGCCCCTGCCGGCGGGGCTGGGACTGCTGTTCGGGGGAATCAGCCTGAGCCGGCCAGCCCAAGGCCGACGACGGCTGGGGTTGGCACTGTTGCTGCTTGGTTGGAGCGCTTCGCTGCTGTTGTTTGTACTGAGCCCACTCTGGAACTGGGAACTCAACGAACACTGGTCGGTGCTGCCCGCCGCTGAGCTGGCCCGAAGCGCCAGGGATGGGGGCGCTGCGGCCGAGCTGCCGATCCACATGCCCGGCAATCAGGGGCGGCGGCCCAGCCTGCGCTGGTATGCCGAGCGGGAGCTCTTCAAGCTGCCTGACAGCCCCGACGACCACTGGCCGAAGCGTTTCCGGGTGCTGCTGCGCCCCTCCGACGGCATCGGCAGGCTCGAGGCCGGCAACCCCAGGCGCCTGCGGCTGCAGGATGCCATCTGTGACCTGGAGGCCCGCGGTGGCGATAGCTGGCAACGCTGGATCTGCTCAGGAGGAGTCCAAGCTCCTGCCGTCCAGACCCCCTGAACAGAGGCGGGCCCAGCGGGCCGTGCTGGTGGCGGCGGTGCTCTTCGCGCTGATCGGGCTGCTGCTGCAGTGGTGGCGGCTGCAGGTGCTCACCGCCTCCTACGACCAGGGCATCTTTCTGCAAACGATCTGGAGCGGATTGCAGGGCCATCCCTTCGAGAGCACCCTCTCCTCCCAGCTCTCCACCAATGTCATCCACGCCGGGGAACCTCCCTCCCTGGGCTATCACCGCCTGGGCCAGCACTTCACCCCAGCCCTGCTGCTCTGGGTGCCCCTGGTTGGGCTGCTGGGGATCTGGGCGCTGCCGCTTGTGCAGGTGGGCCTGATGACCGCCGCCGGACTGGTTCTGCATCGAATCGCCCGCGAGCGATTGCAGGATCCCTGGCTGGCCGCCTTCCTGGCCTGCAGCTTCTTCGGTGCCAACGCGGTGATCGGCCCCACCTGGGGGAACTTCACCGATCTGTGCCAGCT
Source organism: Synechococcus sp. BA-124 BA4 (assembly GCF_034931165.1). Lineage (NCBI taxonomy): Bacteria > Bacillati > Cyanobacteriota > Cyanophyceae > Synechococcales > Synechococcaceae > Synechococcus > Synechococcus sp. BA-124 BA4. Next base: position 31,131 of record NZ_JAYGIA010000007.1, read on the forward strand.
CCCCCTGGCCGTGCTGCTGCTCTGGTATGGGCTGCAGCGCCGCCTCTGGTGGTTGCTGGCGCTGACGGCGGTGGCGGTGCCAATGATCCGCGAGGACACCGGCGTTCTGCTGGTGGGGATCAGCCTCTGGATCCTGGTGCGGCAGCGTCAGCGCTGGCCCCTGGCCCTGGCTCTGGCCGCCCTGGGGCTGGGCTGGGTGTTGCTGGTGACCAACGTGCTGATGCCCCTGTTCAGCGACGACAACTCCCGCCGCTTCATGGTGGAGAACTTCGGCCAGTACATCGGTGACGCGGAGCAGGCCAGCAGCCTGGAGGTGCTGCACAAGGCTCTCAGGCAGCCGTTGGTGATACTGCGGGAGCTGATCTGGCCGCCAGGAGAGACTCTGCGTTACCTGCTGGCGCAGGGTCTGCCCCTGATGCTGGTGCCGCTGATCAGCCTCGACAGCTGGCTGCTGATGGGCATGCCCCTGCTGGGCCTGCTGCTGGCTCAGGGATCGAACAACCCCCTCTCGATCAACCTCCGCTACGCCCTGCTGGTGGTGCCTGGGCTGTTCGCCGGGGCGATCGAGTGGTGGCGCCGCCATCCCCAGGTCTTTGCCCATCGGCGTCTGCGCCGGGTCTGGATCGGCTGCATCACGCTCTCGCTGCTGTTCACCCTGCTGGCCAACCCCAACCGCAGCCTCTCGTTCCTGATTCCCGACAGCATCGATCCCTGGGTCTACAGCTCACCGCCGCGTCAGTGGAGCCACGGGGCCAGCGCCCGGGCGCTGCTCAGAACGATCCCCGAGGGCGCCAGCGTGACCGCCACCACGCCGCTGATCCCCCACCTGGCCCAGAGACCGGTGCTGATCCGCTTCCCGAACGGGGTGATCTACCGCGACCGCCAGGGCAGTCGCCGGGCCGTCGACTGGATCGCCATCGATTTCGATTGGTTGCGCCGCTATGCGGTGGCATTCCCCGTCGATCGGGAAGCCCTGGAGACCAGCCTCGAGGCCCTGAACTCCCTGCCTGAGCCCTACGGAGTGAGGGCCTTCGCCGATGGGGTGGTGCTGCTGCAACGGAAAGCGCCCGATGTGCAGCCAGCGCGGCGCCAGCTCCAGGAGCTGATGGGCTCGATCCAGCGACAGCTCGATCGCAGACCCGACTGAAGGAACGGGGCTCCAAACAGGAACCGGGCAACAAGAACGATGCCCCCGTCACCGCGTTCCTGAGCAGGCTCAGAAGCGAGGTGACGGGGGCGTTCGCCGGGTCCACTCTGGCGCGGAACCGATTGATCAGGAAACAAGCGCCGAAATCAGCCGGCGTTCTCCGCGATCAGCAGACCCTGGGTCATGGAACTGTGGCTCACGGGCACCTCCTCCTTGGGGGGATAAAGCCAGCCGGCGACGCATTCGAAGCGGGCTCATCGGGCACGGGGCCTGACGGCCTGCTCCACGACACTGCTGACGGAACAGGACGAATCTAAGGGAGTTGCCTGGCCAGGCGAGAGCCCTTGAGCCGGGCAGCACAGGGAGAATCCTGGCCACAAAAAAGCGCCCCGAAGGGCGCCGTGTGGACGATGACAGCCGATCAGAGGGCGTTGCCGCGGGGCAGGACCTCTTCAGGGAAGACGAAGTTTTCATGCGGCTGGTCGGCCGGTGCCATCCAGGCACGCAGACCCTCGTTCAGAAGAATGTTCTTCGTGTAGAAGGTCTCGAATTCGGGGTCCTCAGCGGCGCGGATCTCCTGCGACACGAAGTCGTAGGCACGCAGGTTGAGGGCCAGGCCGATGATGCCGATGCTGCTGGTCCACAGACCCATCACCGGCACGAACAGCATGAAGAAGTGCAGCCAGCGCTTGT
>NZ_JAYGIA010000008.1:0-32542 GCF_034931165.1 Synechococcus sp. BA-124 BA4
GCCTGCGGCCGATGCCCCAGACGTCCTCGACCGCGACGGCCGCCAGCCAGGGGTCGGGATCGGCCAGCGCCCCCAGATCGAACACGCCGCCGTGGGCCGGATCGGCCTTGGCCAGCTTGTTGGCCAGCTTGGCGAGCACCTTGGAGGGGGCGATGCCCACCGCCACGGGCAGCCCCAGGTGACGCCGCACCTGCCGGCGCAGGGCCCGCCCCCAGGCGCTGAGGTCGCCGGCTTCGGGGCCAGCGGCGGTGGGGCGGTGCAGCCGGCCGAAGGCCTCGTCGATCGAATAGATCTCCAGCTCCTCCACCCAGGGCTCGAGGGTGAGCATCAGCCGCTGGCTCATGTCGGCGTAGAGGGCGTAGTTGGAGCTGCGCACCACCACCCCGTGGCGCTCCAGCTCCCGCCGCACCTGGAAGTAGGGCTTGCCCATGGGGATGCCCAGGGCGCGCGCCTCGGCGCTGCGGGCCACGATGCAGCCGTCGTTGTTGGAGAGCACCACCAGCGGCCGCCCGATCAGCGATGGATCGAGCGCCGCCTCGCAGGAGGCGTAGAAGTTGTTGCCGTCGATCAGCACGGTGGCCCAGGCCATGGGCGCCCTCAGAGCGGGTGGATCACGTGGATGGCGACCCCCCAGAGGCGGGTGTCGTCGGCATCGCTCAGCTCCAGGGGCGGATAGGCGGGATGGGCGGCCTCCAGCCGCAGCCGGCCCCGGTGCCGCACCAGGCGCTTGAGCGTGAAGGCCCCGTCCAGCACCGCCACCACCACCCGGCCGTGGCGGGGTTCGACGCTGCGGTCGACGATCAGCAGGTCGCCGTGATGGATGCCGGCGCCGATCATCGAATCACCGCTGACGCGCAGGAAGAAGGTGCTGCTGGGGCGGGCGATCAGCTGCTCGTTGAGGTCGATGCCGGTTTCGACGTAGTCGTCGGCGGGACTGGGGAAGCCGGCCGCCACGCTGTCGCCGGCCAGGGGCAGCAGCAGGGGCCGGCGCCGCTCGCGCAGGGGCAGGGGCGTGAACGGTTCGCTGAACCCGCCGGTGATGGCCACTGAGTGGCCGGCTGGGTCGACGGCCGGGTCGGTGGTCATGGGCAGCCGTACAGGGATCGCCAGAGTAGTTCAGGTGTACTGATGTCTGTTGCGTGGCGCCCGCACGACCGAAGACGCACGACGGCAGGGTCTCCGTGTCCCTGCGGCGATCTGATCGGCCATGGGGTGGTTTCCGCTCCCCAGGCCAGCATGGGGCGCGTCGATGACGTTGGGGAGCGGGCCATGGTGGTGCAGGTGCTGAGCGAGGCGGAGCGCTTCAAGCTCGACCGCTCCGATGACGCCGCCTTCTACGCCGAGCCCCGCTTCGTGCACCACCTCGACGGCGCCTTCCGTGACCGGCTGACGGCGCTCTACCGCGAGCGGATCCCGCCCTGCGCAGTGGTGCTGGACCTGATGAGCAGCTGGGTCAGCCATCTCCCCGAGGAGGTCCGCTACGAGCGGGTGATCGGCCATGGCCTCAACACCCGGGAGCTGGAGGCCAATCCGCGCCTGGATCAGCACTGGGTGCAGAACCTCAATCGCGACCAGGTTCTGCCCCTGGCGGACGCGAGCGTGGACGCGGTGCTGATCGTGGCGGGGTGGCAGTACCTGCAGCAACCGGAGGCGATCGCGGCGGAGCTGCTGCGGATCCTGCGGCCCCAGGGGCAGCTGATCGTCGCCTTCTCCAACCGGATGTTCATGCAGAAGGCCCCCCAGATCTGGGCCGACGGCAGCGACCGGGATCACCTGGAGTACGTGGTGCGGGTGCTGGTTGCCCAGGGCTGGCCGATGCCGGAGCTGGTCGCCGAGTCGACCCGGGCGGAGGGGCCGCTGGGCTGGCTGGGGGGCCACGGAGATCCGTTCTTTGCGGTGATCGCCCGGAAACCGGGGCCCGGCCACCGCGCCAACCACAGTTAACAGTTCTTTACACTAGGCTGTCTGGAAAGCCGGAAAACCATGACAACCCTCGTCAACGTGATCGGCCCACTGCTGTACATGGGCTGTTTCGCCGTCATTCTCGGCGGCGCGTTCGCCCTGATGACCCAGACCCTGCGCAGCAGCGAGCGGGTCGCCACGCCCCGCCGTCGCCACCCTGAAGCCCCCAGCCCCGGTGAGGAGGTGATGGTGGTCGACCTCAGCCGTGAGCGGCTTGAGCAGCTCTACCAGCAGGCTTCCTGAGGCCCTGCGTGACCCTGTGATCTGAGGCTGTTGGCGTTGAGTCCGGGGCAAGGTTGTGATCCTGCTGCTCCGTCGCTGGCTGTGATCGGTGCCGGGGTGTCCGGTTGTGCTCTGGCGGCCAGGATGCGCCGGCTGGGCTGGCAGGGGCCGATCAGTCTCTGGGAATCCGGCCGGGGGCCAGGAGGTCGTGCCGGCACGCGCCGTTCCCGCCACGACCTCCTGGGGCGACTCGATCACGGAGCACCACTGCTCTCGATCAGCAGCAGTCCCGCGCCAATGCTGCTGGCTTCCTTGCTCGATGGGGGCTGGGTCGAGCCCTGGTCCGGTGCACTGGCACTGCTCGATGGAGAGGGCCGGCTGATCCCCGGGGGCACCGATCCGCTCACGCAGGGGGATCTGTACCGGGGCAGAGGCGGAATGGATCAGCTCTGCCGGGGGCTGCTGGAGCTTGGTGGCAGCGGCCTCGAGCTGAACAGCCACTGCCTGGTGCGCCATCTGGCCCGGAGCGCGGACAGCGGCTGGGAGCTGCTCGATCAAGAGCGGCAGCGGCTGGGGGGCGCCGACTGGCTGGTGCTCAGTGGCACTCTGCTGGTGCATCCCCGGTGCCAGGCGCTGCTGGGCTGGCCCGAACCACCCTTGCAGCCGCTGGTCAGAACGCTGGGGGATCCGCGGCTGGAGCGGGCTGCCGCCGCCATCGCCGCCATCGACACCAGTCCGCGCTGTGCCCTGATGCTGCTGATCCAGTCCGACGCGGCTGAAGCCTGGCGGGGGCTTCCCTTCCGCCTGCTCAGCTTCGAGGCGGCAGCCCAGAGCCGTTGGGGTCTCTCGCGGCTCTCGATTCAGCCCCTGGAGGATGGACGCTGCGCCGTGGTGGCCCACTCCACGGCTGACGTGGCCAGGCTCCACGCCGGCGTGGCCGGATCGCGCTCCTCGGTGGCCCGGCTGCCCGGGGTCATCTCGTCGCCCCAGCGGGAGCAGGCGCTGATCGAGACCCTTGCCTCGGCCCTCTCGGCGGTGATGGAGCCCTGGATCGCATCGCTGGAGCTGGAAGGCGCCGATCCTCAGCTGATGCGCTGGGGGGCGGCTTTTCCGGAGGGAGAGGGCCTGGCCAGCGAGCTGACGCTCTGTCCGCAGAGCCGGATCGGCTTCTGTGGTGATTTCGTCAGCGGCCCCGGTCTCGGCCGGATCGAGGGTGCCCTGCGCAGCGGCGAAGAGCTGGCGGAGCAGTTGCTGGCGGAGATGGGGTCCGCGTCAGTGTCCGTTCAGGAGCAGCCGGCCTGATCCCTGCGCTCCAGCCAGCTGTCGGCCTCCCTGGCCAGGGCCGCACCTCGGGCTGTGTAGAAGACCAGGTGCCGCCGGTTGCGGTAGAGGGGTGCGCGTGTGGCCTGCAGTTCAGCTTCGGCGCGATGACGGCAGCTGAGCAGGGCGTCGAAGTCGATCGGCTCCGTCCCGGGCTGGGCCGACTCGGCCTGCTGGCTGATGGCGGGGCAGAGGCGCTGGCGCACGGCTTTGAGCAGAAGAATTTCCTGCTGCAACGCCTGATCGGCAAGGGCCTGGTAACGCTCCTGCAGGGTCGTGCAGCTCAGGACGTCCTGCGCCAGGGCCGAGGAGCTCAGCAGCCAGCCGGCGGCCATCAGGCTGAGGAGTCTGATCACCACCGCATCACCCTCAGGTCTTGCCGGTGAAGTGTATGGGGCGTTGCTGAGGCGTTGGGATGGCGTGGCGCAATGGCGGAAAAAGTTTGTTACCCTGACGAATTATCAAGAATTGCTTATGGCGGAATTCGGTATCTCGTTGCTGATCGCCACAGCGAAAGCAGTGCTGGGCAGCGCCCTGGTGCTGGTGTCGCTGCGGTTGACGGGTGGTTGGTTGATGCGTCTGGCCAGAAGAACTCCTGGTGACACGGACGATCAACTGTTGCGCTCGGTGCTGACCACCGCCGCCCCCATCGGTTACCTCGGCGCGTTCTGGTGGGGTTGGCGCTCGCTGGTGGCTGATGTCGAGGCGCTCAACTTCGGCGAGGGTGTCGATCGCATGCTCGCAGCGGTCATGCTCTTCCTGGCCATCGTGCTGATCGTGCGGCTGCTCAATCGGGTGCTGCTGTTGCTGCTCGATCGCTCCCTGCGCCGCCTCAGGCGTGAGAACCAGCTCTCGGTGCTGCGGGGCCTCGAGCCAATGATTCGCTCAGGCGTGTGGATCCTGGGCCTGCTGGTGTTTCTGCAGAACCAGGGCGTTCAGATGGGTGCCATCTATGCCTCTCTGGCGGGGGCCGGCATCGGCGTGGGCCTGGCGCTGAAGGGGCCGATCTCCAACTTCCTGAACTACCTCACCATTCTCTTCGATGAACCCTTCCGAATCGGGCAGTTCATCTGTTTTGATGACGTCCTGGGGACGGTGGAAGGGGTGGGAATCCGCTCCACAATTATCCGCAGCCTCAGCGGCGAACGCATCGTGATCAGCAATGAAGATCTGCTGGGAAAGGTGATCCAGAATTACGGGGATCTGCCCAAGCGGCGGGTAGCCACCACGATCGGTGTGGTCTATCAGACGTCGGTCGAAACGGTCAAGGCGATTCCCGCCCTGGTTGAGGCGGCGATCCGCTCCAAGCGCCCGGCGGAATTCGATCGCTGTCATTTCACGCGTTTCGCCGACAGCGCCCTGGAATTCGAATTCGTCTATTTCATTCCCGATGCCGATATGGTCCTGTTCCTGGATGTGCAGCAGGAGATCAACCACGCCATCATGGAAACCTTCCAGAAGCACGACATTGAGTTCGCCTATCCCAGTCAGACACTCTTTCTGGAATCTTCCCGGGTGGCGACCAGGGAGGTGGCTCTGGCCGTCGGTTGAAGCTCCATCGTGCGGTTGGCCCATGAACGCACGACGCACCACGACCGGGCTGGGGGCGCTGATGCTCACGGCTGCCCTGGCCAGTGCCGTCGCTCAGGGGCTGCGGCCACTCCCCGTCTGGAGCCAGGCCGTCGAATCCGATCCCGCCGCTGCCGCTTCCAGGGGGGACTCCCTCAGCTTTGGAGGCCAGCGCTACTGGCATCGCTTCACCGCCGGTGGGCAGCATGAGTTCACCCCTGAGGGGCAGGGCAACCTGACCACCTGGCGTGACATGGTGACCCTGAACGTGCACGAGAGCGTGCGTAACGGTGACCAGCTGGCGGGCCTGGCCAACGGGGTGCTTGCCAATTACCGCCGGGCCGGCAGGGTCATCCGCACGGCGTCACGGCCCAGAACGGATGCCCGACCGGCGGAGCACCTGATCGTGGCCCTGCTGCAGGCACCCGGTCTGGTGGAGGCGGTGCTGGCCCGGGTGGTGCTGGTGGATGGCGTCGGGGTCGTGGTGGTGCGCTCCCACCGTGCCTACGGAGCCAGGGCGGCCGACTCGGCGGGCGACTGGCTCGCGGCCAATGGCCCGACACTGGAAACCAGCCTGATGGCCTGGAGTGTGACACCTGCCCCGGCTCAACTGCGTCAGCTCCAGCGCTGAGTGGCCAGGCCTCAGCCGCTCCACGTCTCGAGTTGTCACCTGCTGGGCACGGCAGCGAGGGCTTGACTCTCCAGTGGAGTGGAGACCATACGGTTGGCCTGCTCTGTTCTCCAGCGATGCGCCACTCCTCGCTCCCTGTCCTGCTGATCAGCCTCGGCGCAGTTGCCCTGATGGCTCCGGCCGCCCGGGCGCAGATGGATCCCGGCATGGATCACCGGCATCATGACCACTCGATGCCCGTGGACCATGGTGACCACGTCCATGACGTGGGCCCCGCCGGTGCCACCTACGACCTGCGCTTCCTCGACGGCATGGTTCAGCACCACACCGGTGCGCTGCGCATGAGCGAAGTCGTCTTCGACATCGGCCAGCCCGGCGTCGGTGCCCTCGGCAGGAGGATCTGGCGCGATCAGGCCGATGAGATCCGGGCGATGGGGCTGTGGCGCAAGGCCTGGTATCCCCAGGCGCCGGTGTACCCCGTGGCGCTGGCGCCCGGCGGTGATCCCGACAGCCTGTCGGGCCTCACGCGCATGAGTCAGTCCCAGATCGAGGGGATGCGCATGATGGGCTCCGGACCCACCAGGGAGAACCGGGTGGTGTGGTTCCTCGAAGGCATGCTCGAGCACCACGGTGGGGCGCTGAAGATGGCCCATGACGCCCTGGCCAAGAGCACCAACACCACCATCCGGCGCTTCGCCCGGGACGTGATCCTCGCCCAGCGGGCCGAGATCATCGAGCTGAGACGCATGCTCGCGTTTGAGGGACTGCACAAGCCGGAGTATCACAAGTTCGACGCTCTCTTCCGGCTCTGAGCACAACTCCGGTCCGGCTTGCTCCGGTCAGGAGGTCTCATGGACGTTCAGTTCTGGGGGCTTTGGCCCCGACGCGCACCGATCAGCAGGCCCAGACCCGAGCCGGCCACCACCAGGGTGAGCAGGCCGAGGATGGCGGAGTACCAGGGCTGCAGGTTGATCAGCCCGAAGTTGCCGGTGTGCAGCTTCATCAACCAGAAGGCCTCGATCTCCCGGGCCGAGAGCAGTCCGTAAAGGGACCCGGAGAGGGCGGTGAGGATGATCGGCAGGGCCGCCAGGGGCACGAGGGCACGGTGCAGGCGGCGCAGTTGATGGCGGGTTCTCATTCATTCTGCAGCGCCTTGTGCAGCGCCTGCTCATTGGCGCAGGGCATCCAGGCGCCGCCCATGGCGAACACCCCCTTGCAGTTCAGTTGGCTGGCGCGGCGTTCGGCCTCCTGACGGGTCCTGTACATCCCTTTGGCGTGCGCTCCGGCGGGAGCCGGATCGAGCCAGGGGACCGCGGCGGCCATCAGGACGAGCACAACGGGCATCGCCATGGCCACGGGTTGAGGCGTTCCTGAGTTCATCTCGATTTCGAGTCCGCCTTCTGAACCGCCTTCTGATAGGCGTCGAAGGAGCTGCAGGGCATCCACTCCCTGCCCATCGCAAAGACACCGCTGCAGGAGAGTGTCCTGGCCCGTTGTTCAGCAGCTGCCTTGGTGGGGAACATGTCGTTGGCCTGCCCGCGGGCCGCAGGCGATGCAAGGGTCAGCGAAGCGGTCCCCAGGCCCGCTGAAAGGAGCAGAACCAGACCGAGGCGCGGCATGGGCAGGGGATGGAGGAGGGTGATGCGAGCTTAGAGTCTCCTGAGGAGTGGAGAGTCAAGCCGATGCAGACCGCCCTGCACCAGGCACCGGGCGAGGCCATGAAGATCGGCGCCCTGGCTGCCCGCAGTGGTCTGCCGGTGAAAACCCTGCGCTACTACGAAGACCTGGGTCTGCTGCCGGCGATCGGCCGCACCGAGGGTGGCTACCGTCTGTTCAGTGAGCAGAGCCTGCGTCGCCTGGAGTTCATTCGCCGGCTCAAGACCCTCGGGCTTTCCCTGGAGGAGATTCAGAGCTGCCTGTCGGTGCATGATGCCGGCAAGCTGCCCTGCCAGGACATCCAGGTGATGCTCAACCACCAGATCGAGCGCATCGAGCGGCAGATCCACGACCTCGGGGAGCTCAGGACCGAGCTGGAGGGATTGCTGGCGGGCTGGCGCAGCGACCCCGCCCGGGAGGACGATCTGATCTGCCCGAACCTGAGGCTGTGAGCTTGTATCCCGAGCAGGCACCAGGATTCAGTGCAGCGGACCCGGTTCCCCTCCTCGCCCGCCTGCCTCCTGCGCCACTCCGATGCGGGCGAACAGATCGGTGCTTTCGCGGTTGAGGTTGATCACCTCCACGGCACTGCCGCCGAGCTTGAGCCGGCGGATCACCTGATCGAGCACGGTGACACCGCTCTGATCCCAGATGTGGGCCTCGGCCATGTCGATCGTGACCCGGGCCGGATGTTCGTGGACTTCGAAACCCGCACGGAAGTAGATGCTGCTCACGAAGAACAGCTGACCGCGCACCGTGTAGACGCGGTGATCGGGTGCATCCAGGCGGCTGTCCACATCGATCACCTTGGCCACCTTGCGGCTGAACAGAATCGCGGCGAGGGCCACACCGGCGAGCAGGCCGATGGCCAGGTTGTGGGTCAGCACCGTGATGCCCACGGTGAGCAGCATCACGGCCGTGTCGCTCCTGGGGATCTTGCCGATCCCGGTGATCGAGCCGAAATTGGCCGTGTTGATGGCGATCATGATCATCACGCCCACCAGGGTGGCCATCGGGATCTGATTCACCCAGTCGCGCGCCAGCAGGATCATCGCCAGCAGGCTCACCCCTGAGGTGAGGGTGGAGAGGCGGGTGCGGCCGCCGTAGCCCACGTTCATCACCGACTGCCCCACCAGGGCACAGCCGGCCATGCCGCCGAACAGCGAGCTCACGATGTTGCCGATGCCCTGTCCCCGGGCCTCGCGGTTCTTGTGGCTGGTCTCATCGGTGAGATCGTCGAGGATGTCCTGGGTGAGGAAGGTTTCCATCAGACCCACCAGTGAGATCGCCAGGGCCGTGGGCAGGATCAGCCCGAGGGTGTCGAGGCTGAAGGGCACGTCCGGCAGGGCGAAGCGGGGCAGACCCGTGGGCAGGCGGCCCAGGCTTGAGACCGTGGGCAGATCCAGCTGGAGGTTGATCGACAGGCCGGTGGTGATCAGGATGGCGATCAGGGCCGAGGGCACCGCCCGGGTGAGGCGCGGCAGGACATAGATGATCAGCAGGGTGAGTCCGATCACCCCCCAGACCGCCGGCAGCTGGTCCGGTTGCACCGCCACGGCTTCCGGATGAAAGAGATCAAGGCCGAGCTGGGGCAACTGGGCCAGCAGGATCAGGATCGCCAGGGCGTTCACGAACCCTGCCATCACCGGCTGCGGTACGAAGCGCATCTGCTGGGCCAGCCGCAGATAACCCCAGGCGATCTGGAGCACTCCAGTCAGCAGGCCAGCGGCGAGGAGGTACTGAAGTCCGAGTCCGGCGCCAAGGGCATCGCCCTGCTGCACCAGCCCCGTCATCAGCAGGGCGGTGGAGCCGGTGGCGGAGGTGATCATCGCCGTGCGGCCGCCCACCACCGCCAGGGTGACCGCCAGCAGAAAGGCCCCGAACAGACCCACGCTGGGATCGACACCGGCGATGCCGGAGAAGGCGATCGCCTCCGGAATCATCGCGAAGGCCACCACCAGGCCCGAGAGGATGTCGCGATGGGGCAGGCCCCACCACTCCTTGAGGGAGAGGGTCATCGACGGAAGGCGACGCGGTGCGGACTGCAGGCATCCTGCAGGTTGGCCTCCACCGAGGTGGTTCCGGCGAGATGCTCCTGATCCCTGGCCTGCTTCTGGTCCTGCAGCGGTTGCCGGGTCCGGCTCTGGTGGCCATGGCCCTGGCCGATGGCCGCGCCACGGTGCTCTCGATCGGGGATGGCGACACGATCCGAGTGCAGCAGGGCCCGCGCCGGATCAGCGTGCGTCTGGCCTGCATCGATGCCCCCGAGCTGGACCAGGCCCCCGATGGCGCCAGGGCCCACCGCTACCTCAGGATGCGCCTGAAGATCGGCTCCAGCGTCAGCCTCAGGCCCCAGACCGTGGATCGCTTCGGTCGCCTGGTGGCCGAAGTGATCGGCGAGACCAACCTCGGCCTGGCGATGGTGGAAGACGGCGAGGCCTTCGCCTTCCGCCGTTATCTGGCCAGCTGCGACGCCAGGGAGTATCTCGACGCCGAAGACCGGGCGATGCGTCGTCGCCGTGGGGTGTGGCAGATGCCCGGGGGCATCATGCGGCCGTGGGACTTCCGGCGGGTCAGGAGCCGCCGTTGATCAGACCAACCCTGCGGCTGTTCTGGTCCCGGGTCTGCCGACGCTCTGGCGGAGATGGATAGGGTTGGGCCCATGGGTCCGGTTCAGGTCGTCTGGTTCAAGAGGGATCTGCGGGCGGCCGATCACCAACCGCTGGTGCAGGCCAGTTGTCGTGGCCCTGTGTTGCCCCTGGTGGTGGTGGAGCCTGACCTGTGGCGCCAGAGCGATGTCTCTGCCCGGCAGTGGGCCTTCTGTGCCGAGAGCCTGGAGGACCTGCGCCGGGTTCTGTCCGGTCTGGGCCAGCCGCTGGTGCTGCGGATCGGCACGGTCGAGGAGGTGCTGGAGCAGATCCGCCGCCGGTTCGGCATCGCGGGCCTCTGGAGCCACGAGGAAACCGGCAACGGCTGGACCTATGCCCGCGACCGGCGCGTGGCCCGCTGGGCCAGGATCCATTCCATCCCCTGGATCGAGATCCCCACGTTCGGCGTGATCCGCCGGTTGGACAACCGCAACGGCTGGGCACGACGGTGGGAGGCGCGCATGGCCGAGCCGGTGGCTCCGCCGCCGGATGCCATGCAGCCGCTGCATGGCCTGGATCCCGGCGCCATCCCCTCGGCCAGCGACCTGGGACTGACGGCTGACCCCTGTCCGGGCCGACAGATCGGGGGGAGAGCGGCGGGGCTGGCCGTTCTGGAGAGTTTTCTGAATGGGCGGGGGGCTCGCTACCACCGTGAGCTGTCCAGCCCGCTCACGGCATTCGAGAGTTGTTCGCGTCTGTCTCCCCACTTCGCCTGGGGCACCCTGTCGATGCGCGAGGTGGTGCAGCGCAGCCGCAGGAGTGGAGCTGCGCCGATGGGTTTCGAGGCACGGTTGCACTGGCACTGCCACTTCATCCAGAAGCTCGAAAGCCAGCCGGATCTGGAGTTCCGTGAGCTCCATCCGCTCACCGCCGGCCTGCGCATCAGCGACCCCGGGCGGCTGGCGGCCTGGGCCGAGGGACGCACCGGACTGCCGTTCGTGGATGCCTGCATGCGGGCCCTGATCGCCACCGGCTGGATCAACTTCCGCATGCGGGCGATGCTGATGTCGGTGGCCAGCTATCACCTGTGGCTGCCGTGGCGGGAGAGCGGACTGCATCTGGCCCGCCTGTTCGTCGATTACGAGCCCGGCATCCACTGGAGCCAGTGTCAGATGCAGTCGGGCACCACGGGCATCAACACGATCCGGATCTACAACCCGGTCAAGCAGGGCCAGGATCACGATCCCCGCGGTGCGTTCATCCGCCAGTGGCTGCCGGAACTGGCTGGCGTGCCGGCCGTGCACCTCCATGAGCCGTGGACGATGGCGGTTGTCACCCAGCAGCGCGTGGGCTGCGTGCTCGGGGTGCACTACCCCGTGCCGATCGTGAAGACCGATGACGCGGCCCGGGAGGCCCGTGCGCGGATCTGGGCCGCCAGGCAGGAGCGGGGCTTCGCGGAGCTGGCCGATGCGATTCAGCACAGGCACGGATCCCGCCGCTCCGGCCTGACTTCCACTCGGGACAGTCGTCATCGCCGATCCAGCCCTCGCCCACCGACCGGTCAGCAGATTCAGCTGCCGCTTGATCTGGATCTGGCCTGAGTCCCGTGGCCAGGTCAGCCGCCCGGAACAGCACTTGCACAGCCGTGACGGTTTGCTGCGCTGGCAGGACGGAGTGATTGCACGCTTTAAGGATTGCTCTAGATTTGGGGTCTGGTGGATGTCCCCATGGCTCAATCTGTCTCGCTGCTTGCCGCCACCGGTCTGGCTGGGCTGGCCTTGGTGAGCCTCTCCATCACCCTGCTGATCTGAGCGCGGTCCAGCTGCCTGGTCTGCGGTCCCCGGAGCCGCAGATCAGGCAGCGTTGCGCTTCGGCAATCCTTCGGCTGGAGTCGCCACAACAGTGAACGACTCGCTCCAGGGACCCTTACCGTCCTGCCGGTGCAGTTGCGTGATGGCGGTGACGTCCCAGTGGCTCGATCCAGTGCTCGCGGACCATGTCGTGGCGAATCTTGGCTGTGTCAAGACGGCAGCCCAGCTGAATGGACCCCTGATCCAGAAGACGCCCGAGCCTCAGCGCGGTTGCCTCCTCGACGCGTGAGAAGTTGTCCTGCTGATCGGTGAGCCAGGACAGTTCTCCATAGGTGATCACACCGGTCGAGAGGGATTCGAGGAAAAGCTCGCCAACCGTCATGGCCTTTGTTGCGGTATGTAAACATTCTGACGTCCCGCCGGCCTGTCCGTGGGGGTTGCCCTCAGGAGGGCCGCTCCCTCCAGCCCTCTCGCCTCACCTGGATGCCTCACCACATTGACCGCCCCACCAAGACCTGCCAGGTCTGCGGACGACCGTTTCAATGGCGGAAGAAATGGAAGGATGTGTGGGCTGAAGTCCGTCACTGTTCGGATCGCTGCCGTAGAAACCGGAACCGTCTTGATCCAGTCGTGCCCGCCAGGCAAGGTGCAAAGGATTGAATGAGTCTGGCCGAATTCAGCATTCAGGCTATTGGATCAACACTTCGGGATACATGCGTGTCATGCCCAATCTAATTTGTGTAACGGTTGCACTCTTGCGGAAAAGTTATTCTCCCGCTGAGGATCTCCAGCTGCCTGCTTGAGCACTTTGTGGGCTGAAAGGTGCATGTTGTATCTGATTCTGGGAAAGAATCTGCTGACCCCGTTCCCAGGCGCATCGCCGTGAGAGAAGTTCCAGGTCGTCAAACCAGGTTGTTTTGGTCATTTGTCCGCCATGCAGCCGGATGTGGTAAACATTGGCTTCGATGATAATGCCTGGAGCCATACAGGTTACAGCAATCATCATGCCAATATCTTCGCCTTGAGATAGCCCCATCCAGCCGCCGGCTCTCTTCAGCAGGTCGGCATCAACAAGTAACGTCGTCGGCCCCAATGGGATACTGGCCTTTGGTGTTGGCCAGGCACGCCAGACATCCCCTGGGTAGCTGGGTCCAGGCGGCACTATTGCAGGGTCACCTTTGCTGTCATCTGTGCAATATCCAGCAGACCACTTGGCACCATGCTGAGACAGGATCGCCTCTAGCCGTTGATCAATGGAGTGGGGATAAAGCCAGTCATCATCATCAGCGCTGGTGATCCAGTCACCACGGGCAATCACCAATCCAAGATTGCGAGCCGCAGCTTGACCGATCGGTCGATCAGTTGCGATCACTGTGGCCTGGTCGCTGATCGCTGCAGGGAGCCCAGAGCGACTGGCCCCATCAATCACGATGACATGTTCCACCAGGCAGTCGTTCTTCTGCAGGCTCTGATTCAGTTCCACCAGCATGCTAAGCCGATCTTGAAGTAGCCTGGTTGGCGTGATCACGCTGACGGCCATTGAGTTTTCTGGGGAATTCATTCCTATCTTGGTCTCGAGTCAAAAGGCTCGGGAGCCTCAATCTTTTCCTGGCGTGAGGCTTGAGATGAACGCTTGAAGGGATACCGGTGTGAAGGGAGCGATGCGGCGGGCCAGCCCCTCAAACCTGGACGATGCCACCCGACACTACCAGTCTCAAGGCCGCCTCTGGCCTCTGCAGGGACATCTTCAGCGCGTCCAGATCTCCCTCGTTGCTGGTCTTCATGGCTTCAAGGTGAGGCCATGATCTCCCGGTCCATGGATCAGGCCGGCAGCGTGGCTCCGAGCTGCACGTCAGATCCCGGCCAGGGAATCCGTTACATCCCCAAGGCTCCGCCAGGGCTTCGTACATCTCAAGCCAATCTGCCGATCTGTTCAGAGCATTGATCCCTGTTCTCTGTCCGCACTGGATGCCTTCCTTCTCAGATCCGTGTGGCTTCTGACTGGAGCCGGCCGTCCCGATCGACGCTGTAATGGGTCGGTGAGGGGGAAGCCTGCTGTGGTGCGTGACTCTCCGTCCGATCAGGCCAGAGCGAATCCACAACCCACCGAGGTGCTGGCGGGTTCGATCGAGCGTGTCACCTTCCACAACGCCGAGAACGGCTTCTGCGTGCTGCGCATCAAAGCTCGCGGCCACCGGGAGCTGGTCACGGTGGTGGGTCATGCCGCCGAGATCAGTGCCGGTGAATGGGTGACCGTGAGCGGCACCTGGGCGAACAGCCGGGAGCACGGTCAGCAGTTCAAGGCCACCGTCCTCAGGTCTTCGGCGCCGACCACTGCCGAGGGGATCGAGAAGTATCTCGGCTCGGGAATGATCCGCGGCATCGGCCCGGTCTATGCCAGCAAGCTGGTGGCGGTGTTCGGCGATCAGGTGTTCGAGGTGATCGAGCACACCCCGGAGCGGCTGCGGGAGGTGCCCGGCATCGGTCCGGTGCGTGGTCAGCGGATCAGCCAGGCCTGGGCCGATCAGAAGGTGGTGCGCGAAATCATGATTTTCCTGCACAGCCATGGCGTCGGCACCGCACGGGCTGTGCGGATCTTCAGGACGTATGGCCATGACGCCGTGCAGGTGATGGCCGAGAACCCTTACCGCCTGGCCCGTGACATCCGCGGCATCGGCTTCCGCACCGCTGATGCCATTGCCGTGCGGCTGGGCATCGAGCCCGAGGCGATGATCCGCCTGCGCGCAGGAATCAGTTACGCCCTTCTGGAGGCCAGCGGTGATGGCCACTGCGGCCTGCCCAGCGCCGAGCTGCTCAAGCTGGCCGGTGAGCTGCTGGCGGTGGAGCGGCCCAGGGGGCCCCTTGATGAGACCGGCGCCACCTCTCGGGTGCCCCTGGAGAGCGGCCTGATCGAGAGCGCCCTGGATTTGGAGCTGAGCGAGGGCTCCGTTGTGGCCGACACCCTCGCCGGTGAGCCGGCGATCTTCCTCTCCAATCTGCACCGCGATGAACGCCGAATCGCGGCAGTCCTCCAGGCGCTGGCCCAGGGCCGCCCGCCCTGGAGAACGATCGAGTCCGGCAAGGCGATTCCCTGGGTGGAGCAACGCCTGGGCCTTGAGCTGGCCGCCAGTCAGAAGGTGGCGGTGGAGCAGGCGCTGGCGTCCAAGGTTCTGGTGATCACCGGCGGGCCGGGGGTGGGGAAGACCACCTTGATCAACGCCATCCTGCGCATCCTGGCGGCCAAGAAGCTGCGCATCCTGCTCTGCGCCCCCACCGGTCGTGCCGCCAAGCGGATGGCGGAAACCACCGGACTGGACGCGAAAACGATCCACCGGCTGCTGGAGTTCGACCCGGCGGCCTTCGGGTTCAAGCGCAACGCCGAGCTGCCGCTGGAGTGCGATCTGCTGGTGGTGGATGAAACCTCGATGGTGGATGTGCCATTGATGGCCTCCCTGCTTGAGGCCCTGCCACCCGAGGCGGCTGTGCTGCTGGTGGGCGACGTCGACCAGCTGCCCTCGGTGGGGCCCGGCCAGGTGCTCGCCGATCTGATCAACAGCGCCGCGCTGCCGGTGGCCCGGCTCACGGAGGTGTTCCGCCAGGCGGCCTCCAGCCGCATCATCACCACCGCCCACGCCATCAATGCCGGCACCATCCCCGATCTGCGGCCGCCGCCGGCTGAAGCCACCACCGACTTCTATTTCCTTCCCGCCGAGACACCCGAGCAGGCGGTGGCCCTGATCCTCAAGGTGGTGGGCGAACGCATCCCAGCCCGTTTCGGCCTCGATCCGATCGCCCAGGTGCAGGTGCTCTGCCCGATGGCCCGCGGTGGTTGCGGGTCAAGGTCGCTCAACATCGAGCTGCAGCAACTGCTCAACCCCGATCCCACCGAGCAGGTGGAGCGTTTCGGCTGGCGGTTCGCCCCAGCCGACAAGGTGATGCAGGTGGCCAACGACTACGAGAAGGAGGTGTTCAACGGCGATGTGGGCACTGTCGAAACGATCGACGCTGATGCCAGTGAACTGACGGTGCGCTTTGACGGGCGTGAAGTGACCTACGGGTGGGGTGAACTGGACCATCTGGTGCCGGCCTACGCCTGCACCATCCACAAGAGCCAGGGCAGCGAGTATCCCGCCGTGGTGATCCCCCTGCTCACCCAGCACTACGCGATGCTTCAGCGCAATCTGCTGTACACGGGCATCACCCGAGGCAAACAGCTGGTGGTGCTGGTGGGCCAGAGAAAAGCTCTGGCGATGGCGGTGAAGAATCACCTCGGCCGAGAGCGCTTCACCAAGCTGGCGGAATGGCTCACCACATCAGAGGCCTCGACCGGGGCAGTAAGAACGTGATCCTGCAAGCGTTCCCAGCCCTGGCCAGCGACCGTCTCAAGGACTCCGTGGTGTGTGTCCTGAGATCCCTTTGGCCGCCGGGATCGCAGCGACGAGATTGCTGCATTCAGCAGGCTCCGGGCTTGCTGAGCCAGGTCCATCCCCTGTGCCGATGGCAGAGGACGGTCAACCGTATCTTCGTGGTCTGATTGCCATCAGCCTGGACGTTATCATTGATCCATTGACTGTTTGAACTCATGGCTCTGACCGGTGCTGATCTGCTCGCCAAAGTGAAAGAGCTGGGCGATGCGTCCAAGTCCGATCTGGTGCGCGCTGCAGGTTATGTGAGCTCCAAGAAAGACGGCAGCGAGCAGCTGAACTTCACGGCCTTCTACGAGGCACTCCTCAAGGCGAAAGGAGTCAGCCTTGGGGATGGAGCTGAAAGGAGCAAAGGGCGTGGTGGCCGTTCACTGAGCTACATCGCCACGGTGCAGGGGAACGGAAACCTGCTGGTGGGCAAGGCTTACACGGCCCTGCTCGACCTCAAGCCAGGCGATGAGTTCGAGATCAAGCTGGGTCGCAAACAGATCAGGTTGGTGCCCGTGGGTGGGACTGACGAGGAGGAGTGATGACGACAGGTTGGAGGCCCGCTCATGACACAACGAACCGTCCTGCGCCTGGGTGACCCACGTCTGCGTCAGGTGTCACGCCCCGTCGAGCGGTTTGGAACGCCTGAACTGCACGCCCTGATCACGGATCTCCGGGACACCATGGCGGCCTGCGCTGGAGCAGGCCTGGCCGCTCCCCAGATCGCCGTGCCCCTGCGAGTCGTGATCTTCGGAATCACGGTGAACCCGCGTTATCCGGAGGCCCCCCCGATCCCGGAAACGGTGCTCATCAATCCGGAGATCACCCCGATTGATCGGGATCGTGCTTCAGGCTGGGAGGGGTGCCTCAGTGTTCCGGGGTTGCGGGGACAGGTGAGTCGCTGGCGGAGGATCCTTTATCGGGGCTTTGATGCGGAGGGCCATCCGATTGAGCGATCCGTTGATGGATTTCACGCCCGCGTGGTCCAGCACGAGTGCGACCATCTCGATGGCGTGCTCTTCCCGGACCGGCTGGTGGACACCAGGTCCCTGGGCTTCACGGAAGAACTCGAGGCCAGCGGACTGCTGCCGGTAGCCGGACCCCTGGCGCCAGCCAGCCCAGAGCACACTCTCGACAGGATGCGCCAGCAGCTCGAGCGGCACTCCGCGCTGGAGGATCTGGGCCCTCTGTTCGGCCCGAAGGCCCAGGGGCTTGCCCCTGGCCGCGATCCCAGCTGAACAGCGTGAGCCATCCCCACCTGGGACTGGATCAGCCCATGAAGGCAGATCAGCCTTGTCAGAATGGGTAGCCCGAGCCCCCCTTTCATGCTGTTCCCGGCCCCCTTCTGTTCTCCCCTCGCGCCGGTCCGGATCGCCGGGCTCCAGGCCGCCGTGATCCTGCTGCTCACCCTGCTGATCAAAGCGAGGATCCAGATCAAGGTGGCTTCAGCCGTGGGGGTGTTCCTCCTGGTCCTGCAGACCCTGGTGTTCCTCACCGCCAGTGGAGCCCTGGGGCTGACGAGTCTCGGTGGACTGGCCTCTGCCCTCAACCGGCGCTCGGAGCGGACGGTGTGACAGCCCGTCAGGCACGTCAACCAGCTGTGCGCTCACAGTCCAGAGTGCGTCAGCGAGGGCATCGTCCTGGGCTTCGGGGCTGGGGTCGGCTGACTCGAAGCGCAGCTGCCCAGGAGCGATCAGGCGGTTGACGTGATAGCTGAATTCCGGTCTCCCATAGGCGGCAGAGCTGGCCAGTTGCGCCAGCAGAGCCCCGGCCTGCCCAGGAGTTGCCGTGAGGCGCAGCAGGTCACGGGCCACCAGGGCGAACAGCCGCTGACCCCATTCGTTGTGGTGACGACTCTGGCGGAAGAACCCGCCGCTGCTGCGCGGGATCACCAGGCCCGGACTCCAGGCCAGCACCGACATGGGTGTGCCGCGCTGGCGCAGGCGACGCTCCAGGCCTCGGGCGAAGAGCAGGTTGCACAGCTTGCTGTCCTTGTAGGCCTTGTCGGCGCTGAAGGGCGAGTGACCGTCCACCATTGAAAAGCCTGCACCTGTCCTGAGGCCCGCCAGATCACCCAGACCGGCCGCCTGAGCCACCCGCCCGCCGGGCGAGTGAGGATCATGCACCTCCGAGGCAGTGATCACCAGCCGCGGGGACTCGCTGCGCTCGAGCAACGGAAGGAGCTGCATCACCAGGGCCTGATGGGCCAGGTGGTTCACCGCGACCGTGAGCTCATACCCCTGGGCCGATCGCTGTGGCTCGGCGGCGCCGCTGTACTGCAGTCCGGCATTCAGCACCAGGGTGTCGATCGGCGTGCCGTGGGCGATCAGCTCCTGGGCACAACGCTCGACGCTCTTCAGATCGGCCAGATCGCAGATGGGGGTGAGCAGATCGGCACCGTCGACGCCCAGAAGCTTCTGGCGGGTGGCGTCGGCACGGTCCTGATCACGGCAGGGCAGGGTGAGCCTGTGGCCAGCCTGCAGCAGCAGCAGGGCCGCCTGCTGGCCGATGCCGGAGCTGGCGCCGGTGATCAGGATCCGCCGTCGCCGGGAGAGCGTGCTGGTCCGTGGGTCGTCGCTCATGGGCTGGCTGCCGGGCTCTGGCGTTGGAACACCCCCTGGCCATCGACGTTGAAGTTGTCGATCTGGACGCGGCTGGCCGGTCCATCACCACCCACGCTGAAGGCCACTGCGCTGGGGCCAGAGGCGTTCTCGCCGCTGGGCTGGTATCGGAAGGTGTCGCCGCTGATGTGAGTGAGGGGATAGGCCCTGCGCTGCGGGCCCAGTTCCAGCACCAGGCCACTGCCCTGGGGTTTCACGGCGATCTCTCCAACGAAGCCGTTGCTGTAGCGGCCGCTGTAGGTCGCCAAGGGCCGTGCCGGGGCTGGATCTGTGGGCTGCTGGGGCACCCGCGGGTAGTCCTGTCGGGCGATTCCGGCGAACAGAGCCCCCAGGGGCTTGAGATAGTCGAGCTCAACCTTGCCGAAGCGAGCCAGGTCGAGGAAGCTCAGCGCCACCGTTTCAGGCACTCCGATCGGCTGGCCGTTGGTGAGCACCACAAGTCCCAGCGACTCCCCCGGCAGCAGGTACACCGCCGTGGAGGCCCCAAGCTCGAAGCCTCCGGAGTGGCTGAGCTGCACGGCGCCCTGATCGGTGCTGCTCACGTTCCAGCCCAGCCCGTAGAAGCCCGTGCGATACACCGCTGGATTGGGTGAGGGCGCGCTGGTGATCAGCGGGCGGTGGGTGTCAGAGAGGGCGACTGGAGACACGATCTGGTGGCCTCCGGCGGCTGCCCCCAGTCGCCCCCCCGCCAACTGCAGCCGCAGCCACTGGGACAGGTCTCGCGCCGTGGAGCTCACTCCACCGGCGGGCGACTGGGCATCAGCGTTCCTCTGGTGGCGGGCCACCCAGCGGCGGCTGTCCGCTCCGGTGGCTGCCTCCCGCACATGCAGGGCGGCACGGTTGGAGGCTGCGACGAAATCGGCGTGACTGGAGCTGGTGCGGCCCATGCCCAGCGGACGATAGAGCCGTTCCTTCGAGAGCTCCTCCCAGCCCTGGCCACTGGCGTTGGCCGTCGCGATGGCCCCTGCCGTGAACCCGAAGTTGGTGTAATTGAAGACGGCCCGGAAGCGGTTTCCCAACGGCAGCACCCCCAGACGCTGGAAGATGGTGTCGCGATCGAAGCCGATATCCTCCAGCAGGTCGCCCGCGTGGTCGGGCAGACCGCTGCGGTGCGAGAGCAGATCTCGCAGGGTCACCTCCTCAGCGATGGTGGTTGGCCCGAGACGAAACCCGGGAAGGTCACCGATCACCGGATCGTCCCAGCGCACGCGCCCATCCCCCACCAGGGCCGCCACCACTGTGCTGGCGATCGGTTTCGAGAGCGAGGCCAGCTGAAAGATGGTGTCGGGATCCACCGCCCCGGCCATGCCTACCTCACGCTGCCCATAGCCCCTGAGAAACACCACCCGGTCGTCGTGAACCACGGCGATCGCCATGCCGGGAACTCCCGTTCGCTGCAGGATCCTGGTGGCGAGGGCATCGAGCTTCGGCAGTGCTGCCGAGATCTTGGCCGTGGTCACCAGCCGCGGCGGCGGAGGCGGACCGGCCATGGCTTCGGCGGCCTTCAGCGATGGCCCTTGACCAATCGCGCCAAGGACCAGAACCAGCGCTGCCAGCCTCGCCACCTGGTGACGCCGTTGCACGGAACCAGAACTCGGATCATCGAGCCCGGGACCACCAGGCATTGAGTGTGCACCAGGGGACAACGACGGGTTCATGACGGGTTCAAGCAAGCCCACGCTATCGATCGTGTCGCTCCCCTGCAGGATTGACCTTCGGATTCCGTTCGGGGTTCGTCCTGAGGGCGGCCTCCGGGGTGAATTCATTGCGACGGAGCTGTGACCAACTCCAACCGAAGCTCAGGGGAGAACGTCCCAGCGGTGGGGTCCTCCAGGAGCTGATTCAGCCCGGAGTAGTCAGTGGTGGGAACGGATCGTGCTCATGGATCAGGGGAGGAGGTGGCTCACCACCAGGGTCACAGACCGGTCCACACACAGCAGCCGGCTCCATTGTTCTTTCACCATGCCAGGTACGATGCCCGAATGAAGCACTCGAACATGATGGTGTTCAAACCGAGAACTCAGAAAACTGAGATCAATGGAGGCGACATGTCAGGTCAAATCATGATGAAATCCGAGTGTTCATGTATTGAACTGGAACCAAAAAAACAATCGCAATCCGGCGCTTTGTTCGACGCAATCCCTGCTATTCTCTCAACCGAGAATGGTTGCCGTCGGCCCAGAATCAGATGGAGGTTCTCTCTGCTTCTGCTGGCCATGTTTCTGCTGATGGAGACCATGCTCTCAAGTTGCGCGATGGCAAGGTCGTTCAAGCGTCGCGTTCAGGGAAATAGGCAATCTGCAGCATCTAAACCAGTCAATGTGTCTACAAGTGGTTTGGCCTACTCGCCATTGATTCCTGGTGCTCCTGCGGGCAGTAATACCCTCGATATTTTTGCCTGTAGGCAGTCTTCTGGCTCACCTTGCCCGACTCTTGTTTATGTTCATGGAGGATCTCTGATGAGAGGCGATAAAAGAAGTGTCGGTTCCATGCCAGACCTTATGAATCGCAATGGCTTCTGTCTTGTCTCCCTGAACTACCCGGTCTATGGACGTCCTGTCAACGGATTGATCGAGCAGCAGATGTCTGCGCTTTCTTCCGCCACGGCATGGCTTGAAGGCAATCTCAGTAAAATCAGACCTTCATGCACCATGAAGGATGCTGCCATGATTGGACATTCAGCTGGAGCATATCTGGCAGCGCTGACTGCCACCAGTCCGCGATATCGAGCAACTGCAGATACTTACCAAAAATTCATTCTAAACGATTCTAACTGGTATACAGGCAAAGTAGCGCGATACAAAGATAGTCTGGCCACTATTTTTGGACAAAGTGCCATGAGCGGATCGGGCAAAAATTCCCTTCTTGCCGAATGGGTCCCCGCTCAGCTTGTCAGGACATCATGCCCGAAGAAATCATCACCAACCGATGTGATGATTATGTATTCAACCCAACGGCCCGAAAAACAGCAGTCTGAAATCAGGTCGTTCGCCAGTGCACTCAATGATTGCAGGGCTTTCAACGCCTCTCTTTCGGCTCATCCATATGACCATAAAGGTATGCACACGAGTATCGGAGAGCCTGGAAGCAGCACGGGGGCGGCCATTCTTGCTGCTCTGAAACGTTGATCTCTATACCTTGTCTCAGCAAAAGAGATCGAACTCTCTGTGGACGTCTCTTGTCAGCTCATCCCTGACCCTGTCGCAACAGATCTGCTGATTCTGCAGGAATCACTGAATTCCTCAGCTGCAACGAAAGGATGGGGCCATTGTTGCCGACTTCGATCTCAGCTGCACTGTCCCCGGTGGTCTCAATGGCCGTCCTTCAAGTACACCCTGTCAGGGAACTGAGTCATCAGGCGATCCCTGGGCTGATCGGTGCGGAGCGGGCGTGGGTTATGCCGCCTGGTCTGAGAGTCTGCGCCCCCACCAAGGAGCCAAGGTTGGATTCATCGTCCTGGCTGTCAACTGGCTTTACATCAGCTCAGGTTGGGCAGTGCTGGATCACTGTGGCTGGATCAGTGATGCGACACATGGAAGCGCAGCCTGTGGCGATGGGGACGTGGGGCTCAATCGGATCATTCCCAGGCTGACAGGGCATCACCTTCCCCGTCTCAGCCAGGCGTTTCTTCCATCCGTTGGGGGTCTCACCAACAGTCTCATCTTCGGATATTCATGCTAACCTGATATCAGTGACAAGGCTTCTATGCAGGGCTACGCAATTGTAGGCATGGCTTGCAGATATCCAGGGATCAAGGATACTTCATCATATTGGCAGGCACTTGTTAACGGAGAGTCACTCCTCAGGGAGATGACTGACTCCTGGTCCAGACTTTACTACAATAAAGACCAAGACAGGTCTAATCCACGGGAATCGTATTCCACGATATACACTAAAAAGTATGGATCTATAGCTGAGAATAGTTGGATAGATTCTCTAAGATTTGCTTTTCCTCCTAATCTCGTTGAAGGAGATCCGTCCCAGTACCTCTGCCTGCAGGTGGCCGCCGAGGCCATGGCAGATGCTTTGCGCGGACGGGCCCCAGAGTGGATTCCCCATGAGCGGACAGGTGTGGTGGTCGGCATGGGTGACCACCCTCACAGAGGGATCGTCGGGGCGCTGATGAACGGCATGATCATGGAGCATTTCATTGACGTTCTTGCGGATTCCGTAGGTGCAGTTTTGAAAGGAGAGCGGAGGAAGCAACTCCGCTCCCTGCTTTCTTCAACTTATGAGTTGGTTGCTGATCCAGCAATCACACCTAACCTTATATCCAATGTAGTCTCCGGAACGATTGCAAACAGACTTGGTCTGCTTGGCCCTAACTATCTTGTGGATGGTGCCTGCACTTCAGGCATGATCGCTGTGGATCATGCAATCAAGCAACTGGATGCCGGTGATGCCGATCTGATGCTGGTAGGTGGTGTTCAGGCTACGATGAACTTTCCAATTTATCAATTGTTCTGCACAATTAATGCTTTGTCGGAGGAGGGAATATTCCCGATGTCGAAGTCCGCATCTGGGACACTTCTCTCTGAAGGAGTAGGATTCATTGCCTTGAAACGCTTGTCAGATGCCGTAAAGTCTGGCGATACAATCTATTCTGTAATTCGCTCGGTTGCCTTGGCCAGTGATGGAAAAGGTGAGGGCCTTTTAGCCCCCAATCGACAGGGTCAGGTCGTGGCGATGAAGAGGGCGTACGAAAAATGTGATATCAAGCCTTCAGATGTTTCATTGGTCGAAGTTCATGCAACGGGAATTCCTCACGGAGATAACACTGAGCTTTCATCGATGCTTGAAGTGTTTGCTGATTGTCACCGTGGTCTTTCCACTATTGCTATTGGATCTATTAAATCACTGATAGGCCATACGATCCCTGCATCTGGGGTGGCTAGTCTGATCAAGATCTCACTCGCACTTCAGAACAAATTGATTCCCCCTTCAATTTGTCCGGATCCCTTGGAGGCTGTTGCTGACCACTCGACACCTTTTTATATCAACCGCACACTTCGACGTTGGTTCCATTCTCCAGCCAAGCCGCGTGTTGCCGCCATAAATTCGTTTGGCTTTGGAGGCATTAATGGTCACTTGCTACTTCAGGAGTTTATAACTCCTAATCTTGAAAATCCAGCACCAAGCGTCCTTTTCCCATATCCAGCCTCAGGATCAAAAGCGCCCTCTGGTAGTGCAGGCCTGAGTTCCGACAACGACTCATCTGGAAGAACCTACCGTGGTTTGCTCCAGTATCGGCACCATGGCTATACAACTACTGGTCGGGCCATCTTTCTAGCGGCAACCTCCCGTTCAGAATTGCAGGAATTGATGGCTGGCATTGATGTTGAGGCGATCCAGCAAGCGGTCCTATTCAGGAACCCCCATGGCCATGATCAGTCCTCCGGGGTATCAGTCAGGCTGGTTATTTTTGCTTCTTCGCTCAAAAAGCTCGGAGAAGGTCTGCAGGATGCCTCGACCTGGTTAGCTGGGAATGTGTCAGCATCCAGTCATCGTGGACGCCATTTCATCTATTCTGAGTCCGTCAACTCACGCGGTAAGGTTGCATTTCTGGTTCCAGGTGAAGGAGTTCAAGCTCCTGAGATGCTCAGTGATCTGACAAATAATATTGATCTCTTTTCCTACTGGTATAATTTTATGGATGAAGCGCTGGATCGTGAAATACCACTCGGCTTGGTTACCTGTATGCCGAACGCTGATCTGAGCTGTACTCAATCCGCCAATGCCAAGCGAATGGAGCTCCTCTATGCTCAGGACTCGGCAACGCAAATCATTGCCGCTTGCCTGATGTCTTTCTATGAAATCGCTTCTCGGATAGGCTTGCGACCAGATCAGATTATTGGTCATAGTCAGGGTGAATCAAATGCAGTGATGCTTTCAGGAAGTCTTGCCACGATGAAAAATCAAGACGACTTAAAGACGCGGGTGAAGCAGATTCATGAATTCTTTTCTAAAGCGGATTCTATTGATGAATTTCCTGAAGGGTCGACATTTGCCATTTCTGGACTTGATACTACTCAGCTCAAAGAGATCCTCAAACGTCGGCCTGAGTGGTCCTTAATTTCTGATAATTGTCGTTCGCAGCGTATTGTCTTTTCTGAGGCTGCCTTCAGCAAGGAGCTGGAAGAGCAGGTGCTTGCTGCTGGAGGCTCCTTGCTGCCAACCCCACTGACACGTCCCTATCACACACGCTACTTCAAGCAAGGAGCAGAAACGCATCGCAAGCTCTACAGTCAGTTTCCTCACTCAATACAGTTCGAACCAGATCACGCAACTGTATATAGTTGTCTGACTACACAGCCTTACCCCAATGACTATGAGCAAGGAACTCAGATCTTCATTGATCAGTGGCTCAATCCTGTCAGGTACGAGGAAACCATTCGAAATATGTATAACGATGGTGCAAGGTACTTTATAGAACTAGGTCCAAATACTACACTAACTAGCTATACCAAAGAGGCGCTCTCTGACTATTCTGATATCGTCGCCGTTTCGCTGGGCACCTCGCGAAAAGACAGCACGACAGCCTTCCTCCAGTCTGTAGCCATTCTGTGGACTTCTGGCCTCGATCTAGATCTCGTGGGACTCGATGGTCTCTTCATTGAACGATATAGGACCGGCCTGACCACCGTGACGAGGCCTGCTGCGGCTGTCCCCGTTCTTTCTGAAATCCCACAGTACAACTCAGTCGGGCTAGGGGAATTCCTGGCATCCGTGTCATCGGACTCCGGGCCTCCGCCTGCCGGGAAGCGACGTGAGTTCTCTGGCCAGACCTTCTCGGACCAGAGAGTTGACTCTGTGACTCCCGTCAGTGAGGAATCAATGTCCTCTGGCAACCAGACCATGCCCAGCACCTCCGCGTCACCTGCCCCAGGTGTTGCGCTGCAAGATCCTGTGCTGGGACATCAACTTCTGCTCGAACACAGCCGAACGATCCTCACGATGCTGGCCAGCGCTGATTCCACGTCCAAGCAGATCTTCAATCAGGTTGACTGATCGATGCCATTGATGCTGGTACAGGCAGTTGACACAAGGCTGTGCCAGCAACTTTCAGCTCACTATTTATCTGGTCAAGAGCAGAGATGTCTTTCTACTTTACGGCATTCTGCACGAGTATCAGATTACGTTACCAGTCGGCTAGCCAGTAAGTTGTTATTGTTTCGGTGGTTTCAACATGATTGTATCGCTGCAACTGACCTAGAACTTTACGGTTCGCCATCCTGTCCCCCAAAGCTCTATCTCTGCAAGCGGGATCTCAGTAAACTCTATGTATCTGTTTCCCATTCCCGAGGTCTTGTGCTGGTTGGCATTACTGAACAGTCTGCATTCGGCCTTGATATAGAGCATGTCTCAGGTCATGACTGGCCTGCGATCTTCGCTTACATGCGCTGGCCCATGCCTACACCCATCCATCGAGTATCCATGGAAGGTTTGTGTTGTTGTGTCTGGACAATTTATGAAGCTGGTTTCAAGCTTTTTGGCGGTCTTGTTGCCCAGGCTGACTTTCGGTTGCTTTCCATCACCTTCCCTGCCGATCAGCCGTTGATGAACCGAGGAATATTTTCTTTTAAAGGGGCCTTCGCAGACCTGAGGTTTGCTGGAGAGGGTATTGTAGAAGATGCTTGGACCATTTCAGTGGCAATGCAGCCTTTGTCCTAGTTATCACCCTCAGTCGTATGTTCTTTCGGTCCCAGGTCATGTTATGTGGTTATTCAGTTTCCAGCTAGTGGCTTAGTAGTTGGGCCAGATCTCTGCCAATCTCACTGTTAGGGTCGGAAATTTCTTGTGATATATCCGTATGGCTGAACGGGTAGGCTTTGACCGTTGCCTGCATATTCAGCTTAGTCTTTAGAAGAGAAGCAAGGATCAAAGAGCTGTCATGACTAAAGCGCTTCTGCGTTGTTGCAAAGTAGGCCCAGCCCTTGTCATCGCTAGGGGCGAGCGCAGCACTATTCAATAAGCATTCTACTGGAGAATATTTGCTTATCAGTTCATTCAAGCTGGCGTTAGTGTTGGCATCATGACCAACTAAACGTTCAATCTCAAGTCTTACATTTTGACGTGCAGCACGGTATCGCTTAGATAAGTCATAGGCTGCAGAGTCTACAAAAATAAATGATGTGTGAGGTTTCGAGAATAGACCCTTGGAAAGGCCCAATGCGAGTAAATAGGAACCAGCTGAATGTCCAAGATAGATGACTGGTGCTGATGGGTCAACTGGACAAAGTACTGGTAAATCAGAGTTGACCCACTGGTCAAGTGACCTTAAAGCCAAGAGCTGATCATCTATGACAGAGCCACCGCCTTCGGCAGAAAGAGGGTAGTTACAAGAGAGAAAGTTATAACCTAGATGGTTGAAATATAAGTCCTTTCCTAGAATATGACGTTTTGATCCTCTTCTCAGCCCTCCTCCATGAAGAAAGATAACGGTTCCTCTGGCCGAGATAGAGGCAAGTTGATAGGCATCAAGAGTCACCTTGCTTCCATGCGCTGCAATGAGTGCAGGCGCATAGCACAGGTCACTATGATATTGAACTGCTATGTCTGGACGCAGGCGTATTGATGATCTTCGCGTCGACGGTTTCAGCAGGATATTTTTGCAGCGAATCAAGGACTGCCAAAAGCTAAATGTCATGAGAACCCTAGGTCAATGGGAAATGGGAAGTGGATCAAGCTGGATGCATGAGATATTTGATAGTCTCGCCGATGGAATCATGCAATAGGCCTCGTCGTTGAAATGTCCACTCTTTTCATCGTAATGAATCAACTCATCATAGATAATCATCTGGTCAACAGCTCGAAAGCCTAACATGAGGAGCTATTAAGTCTACACATATAGGTGAGGCCCAACGGCTAGCTCCAGCATAGATGTAAGGTCGCCGGCATTTCCAGCCTGTCGTCCCTGAGGAACTGTACGCGCTTCATAGCCAGAATGTGGCTGGCTATGGCGGCCCAACGTGCCCGTACAGCGGTGCTCCAGTTTTCTACATGGAATCGACACTGAAGCGCATGACAGATATTCCATGCAAGGACCAAGATCCCTGGCTCCTTGGTCCCTGTGCAACGGCTTGAAAGCGGTCATCACGGAATGTAGACGTAATCTGCCCAACAGCGGACCTGTACCAACCATCCATTGTTCCCCAGAACATCCTGAAGGCGTCAGTGTGGAGCCGATCTGCCCCAGGTCACCATCAGCAGATGCCTCTGCATTGAACGTTCGATTTGATCTGGAAGCATGCAGTAGTATTGTCATGGGAATCTGGATCAGCCACATGGAGACCGAAAAGCCGGATGTCGATCAGTCTTTCCACGTTGAGATGGTCAGACAGCTTAATTTGTTGCCAAATAAGTTTCATCAGATATCTGCAGAAGATCTTGATCACTTGAACGAAATTTCTATTGAGGAGGCCGAGAGGCAATTATCTCTCACCTCGGCTGCTATGAGACTATTTTCGAATTTTGAAAAGTTACTTCCTATTGGACCGATTGCCGCTAAAAAGCTTGGCGGTTTTGCAAGCACATCCAAGGATCAACCAAAGACTTGAAAATATTTCTTTGAATGATCTGTTCATGTACCGATGAACTCAGATTTGCTAATATAATAGAGGATAGAACTGAATATCGCCAATATTCCACGATCGCTTTTTTGGGAAAGCCCGAACAAATAGAATATTAGATAGATATGATCTGACACCCTCCCTTTGGATTGAATTTGTATTCACCGGCGTCCGAGTCTGATGTTCTAGTCAAGACTTTAGGCCCAAAAGGATTTGCAGTACAGGCATAGGTATGGTTATTCCATTTGATGATGTTTCTAATCCCAAAATTGTACATATTGTTAAAGCCGTTATGCGTCATGCAGTTCCAGTCAACTCCATCCTCCGAACACCAAAGCTCTGCGCCACCGTAAGAGGATAAAAAGACTTGCATTGTATCCCAATCGAGAAGTCTGCCAAATCTGGTTTTCCGTTCATCCCTTAATGCCCAAAGACCAAATATCGACCAATCCATAGTTCCTAGGAGCAGTTTGCCGTCAATACTTACAATCTTCCAAATATAGGCATTGAAATAATTGCCAAAGCCAGGACCTCGCCCGCTCAGCGGTAACAAGCCATCGCGTGGATTGGCGCAAACCAGTTCTAATTCGTCGTTGGGAGCCAGTCGCAGAACTTCTGCTGCTGCTGGCCCAACATTGTTGGTTCGATCATGCCCACCATTTTGGATGCCAGTACCGATATAAAGATAATCTCTGTGACTACATAAAGATATGATTCCCTGGTTTAATGCTCCTCGACCACCCCCATCTTTAACCACCAATTCCCATTTAAAATCATACTTGCCAATGCGCTGGCCTCTCCATAGCTGAAAGCCATTAATTCCGCCAGTCCCTGCATAAAGCAATCCTTGGTGGATACAGAGTTCATAGACAACAACAACCTCAGGGAAAGTCCCTAGCCCCTTCCCGTTGATGGAAAACCATTGACCGCTTTTAGGGTCATCTGTTGCAAAGATTGTGGTGATGCCGGCCCCATTAACGTTCCCATTTGATGCGCCTGTAATTGTTGTAACTAAAAGTTCGTCATATTGAAGAAGTGAACGAATCGAAGTAAGTGTAACTTCATTGGATGAAAACTCCGAGATAATACTTGGTTTAGGGAGTCGTTGAAAACTTTCTCCGTCATAGCTGACCATCAGATCAGGGCCATCACCTCTGGAGCGGGACGTAGACGCGACGTACAGAGCCTTATCTGATGATCCCTCCTTATATGTGCACATGCTCCTATACCCGTAATGTCGTCTGAAGGGCGTCCCTGTTTCTGGTTGATACCAATCTGCTTGATGGACACGCTTGGGCGTAGATGATTGCGGGCTAAAACGCCAAATCTCTGCTGCGGAAACTCTTTCTTCAAAGGCCTGCTCGTAATTCTTATATTCAATTGGCACCGGCCACATGTCAATGTGAACATTGGGCATGCCAAAACGTAGAAAGACAAGGTTAGCGCGGCCTGTACCGATATACATAGATCCTTTAAATACTGCTGCTGAATAGGCGTAGGCGTTATAGGGGTCTCCAAATCCGCAAGCACATACAGGAGCTGGATTGACGTGCTTATGTAAGGCTATTGTCATCGTTCAGCCCTCATATCCAGGGATGTTGCTCATCAGGTCTTGGCTCAGCTTTGATAGCGAATGAAGAGCAGGGAAGGCTTTCCAGATCTCAGCACGATCGTTAACGATCCTATTCTCAAGAAAGAACTTTAAGTCGCCAGCATACTCATTGGTTTCAATCTGCTGTTTCTGGCCTTCAACATATGGATTAGCACAATCGGGGTAAAAAGGAAGCTGTAGAAAATCTAGGATTGAAGTCATGGCTTGTTCAGGATTCATGACAAGCTCTTCGTAGCTGACATAATGCAGGCGAATGTGATCAATGCTGGGAAGAATGGATTGAACATTTTCGTGACACAACGCCCAGATCATCTCGGGAATGGTGGATGTATCGCCCGAATAGCGACGTGCAAATGGAATGATTTCCTGCAACTGCGAATCAATCAACGATTTAATAACCGCTGAGGGATGACGTGTAAGATAAATGAACCGTGCGTGAGGAAACTGCGTAGAAATTCTTTCAAGTGTTTCTCTGCTGTAGGCGTAAGATGGAGTCTTGTCAACAAGATACTGTTTTGAGAAGCTCCTGTTGATTTCAGTGAAGAAGTTCAGAATGGGTTCTTCAGTTTCGATGAATTTTAATTCAAGACGATTGGAATCATCCATGCTGATTCCATTGATTCTGGCGCGCAGTCGAACAGTTCCACCAAGCAGATGCCTAGTTTCAGCATGACCCAAGGCTGCGTGCCGCTGCGCGTATGTTTCATAATGAAGAAGATGCAACTCCTCAGGTGACTCGATATCTGGATGTTGATCAAGCATCCTTTGTAGCAAGGTTGATCCTGATCGAGGCGAGGACAGGATAAAAACGAGTTGATAGTCTGTTGCGACAGGACCTGGGTCGGAAAATGTTGGCTTTTGAATTAGTGATTTAAACTCGTCAAATTGTTTTATCTCAAACAGGGAGCGTCTGTATTTGCTGTCGTTCACAGTTTGCTCTGGATATCCATTGTCAACACTTGCGCGTTGCTCGTTTGCTGCAGGACGAAGTGCCGACTGTTCAATGATATAATCGCTCAACTCTCCTATTTTTAGATCAGACACATATTGACCCTCTATAGGCATAACCAGTTCTATGAAGGACAGTCGTTCATTCCCGAGAGCCTGGCATTTTTGGAAAATAGAAACAAAATCAACTGATGTAAGCCCAAGATCAGCAATGAGTTGAGTGCCTGCAGAAAGTGTTTCATCGTAAAAGATGTCATTATTTTCGCAGTACTCATCAATAATCTTTATGACGTCTTGTAGCATTGTCAAAAAAGAGCTGCCTGATGGTAACACGATTTCGGAGGAGACATGCATATGGTGGCCCGCCCAAGTCCTTCTTGGGCGCCATGGGATACGCCGTTTCCATCACTGGACCATAAGAGCATAGCTCCATGAGGTGAGAATGCATCATGCCAGTCAACCCAAGCGGATTCACCTAACCAGACCGCCTCACCTGGGCCCTGAGAACTGGTTTTTCTGCATTGACAGGCTTGCCTTACTGATATTAATGTAGAAGTTAAGCTTAATTGAAGCTTGACACGATTATGCTTCAGTTCTTGGTGATGCACTCAGCACACAGTCACGTTGCCGTAATGGTTATGACTGATTGCTCTCTTCTGTTCTTTCAGCCAAGTTAGCTAGGGGCTACCTCCAACCACATCCAAGCTACGGTATGTCGAAATTGAGCTTGCCGCCTTTTATTCTCTTGACATTGCTTTTAAGCCCTTACTTGTGTTCGGCTATTTGCAGTGAAGGTTTCGAATATCCGCCTAATATTGTCGTCTAATGAAGTTGTTCCGGCTGTTAATGAACGAACGAGTTCCTCAGAGTTGTGGTACGGCCCAAATACCCTCGACCCCTCACCCCATGCAATTGCACCCCCTGCTCGACTGACACCGATCTGCCGCTACGGCCGGATTCGCCAGAATTCCGAGGACTGCAGGAGCCTCTCCCAAGTGGCTGCTGATCAGACAATCGCTGACCTCATTGTCCCATGCGGTTGGCAATCCACTACAACGCAGAAGGCTTCGCCAATCGTTCTGCCGGGCAACTGCTCTGGAGGATCAGCGGGGTGTTTGCCGCAGCCAGCGGCGGACCCTCGATCCGCAGCACCTGTAGCTGGCTTTGGTTCTATGGCACCAGCGCTGCTCGCCACACTGCATCGCCAGGGTGGTCATTGCGCCCTTTTCGACCGTCGGAAGGGCCATGCACGCTCAGAGGCTGGAGGTTTGTCATGAATGGACAGTCCGGTCGTGATGGAGTGCCCCATATTGTTTTTCATGACGTCGGGCGATCCCCAATTATAGCTTTCATTCTCGCGGAACTGCATCTTATTCTGTATTGATCAGGAATCTTTTGGTTTACAGTCAAGTCTGATGAGAGTCGGCTGTAATCAGCTTTTTAAGGCGCCTTAAGCTTTGAAATTCGAACGCCAAGGATATGCTCAGTGGTCTATGTAGGGACTCCTGAAAAACGGCCGACTCCATATCTCGCCGTAACGGGCGTCTGAGCTGGACTTGTGCAGGCTATGCCCACGTCTATGCGGTGACTGGCCAATCGTTCCAGCTTTCGTCGGTAAAGG